>DDCS01000094.1:0-16719 GCA_002335345.1 Flavobacteriaceae bacterium UBA2000
TAGAATTTGTTTTTTAAAAGACGTACCGGAGTCAATTCTTTAAGGGTCAACTCTGTGGCGCCTTCGCCAGCAGCGACCACAAGATCTTTGAACAATTGATGTCCACTACTCTCCTCTGAGGCCACAAAACGACTGCCCATTTGAACCCCATCTGCCCCTAAAATCATGGTGGCTAACATCGCCTCACCTGTGGCGATGCCCCCTGCAGCAATCAGGGGCAAATCTGTAGCGCGACGCACTGAAGGGATTAACGTCAGCGTGGTCGATTCTTCACGACCATTATGTCCCCCCGCTTCAAAGCCTTCTGCCACGATAGCATCAACACCAGCCGCTTCAGCTTTCAGAGCAAATTTAGTACTGCTCACAACGTGAGCCACCGTAATTCCTGCCGCCTTGAGTCGCGCGGTATGCGTGGCCGGATTCCCCGCTGAGGTAAATACAATGGGGACATTAAACTCTAGAATCAGTTCAATAATCTCCTCGATATTTGGGTATAACAGCGGTACATTTACGCCAAATGGTTTATTGGTTGCGGCCTTACACCGCTCAATATGCAGTTTTAAAACCTCCGGGTACATCGATCCAGCACCGATCAATCCAAGTCCCCCCGCATTACTTACCGCACTCGCTAGGCGCCATCCACTATTCCAAATCATCCCGCCTTGAACAATGGGATATTTGATCGAGAATAATTCCGTAACGCGATTTTTCATTTAAGCCTTGATCAATTTGAACGATTGGACTTGTCCAGAAGGTAAAATCAATTTAATTAAATAAGCCCCCTTATTCCAATCCATAACCGAGATCTGTGATTGGGAAGCCTGCACCTGTAAAGACGCTACAAACTGACCTAAAACATTGTAAACTTCCAGCTGGGCGTAATCCACCTCTGGGGGCAAAAGCACACTAAAGGAATCATTTACAGGATTTGGGGACAGTGCGGCTTGACGCTTGAGAAGGTGGTCGTTCTGGGAGAGCAATGACAAGGTATTAAATGCCAATTCAAAGTTGGGTATCCCATAACCCATCTGAGGCGTCGGATTATTGAAAAGGTGCGCTGACTCGCGTACTACTTGCATTAATTCAGCATTTGTTGTTTCGGGAAACGCTTGCCAAAGACAGCTTACCGCTCCGGCGATTATTGGCGAACTGAATGAGGTTCCATTGCTGAAGTCTACAACGCCTGAGGAAGAAATCACCGCGGCACTCTGTCCTTTGGCCATAACATCAGGCTTGATGCGACCATCTACAGTAGGCCCACGAGAGCTAAACGAGACATAATTCCCTAGATTATTTACAGCACCGACCGCTAATAGTCCAAGAGCATCCGCAGGTGTGGCAACCGTTCCAAAGCTATTTCCTTGATTCCCGGCAGAGGTGACCAAAACCATGCCTTTTTCATAGGCCAAATTCGCTCCCCGGGCTGCAAAGGTGGTCGCGCCATCAAGATCTTCATAACTGTGGTCATAATTGGCATTATCGTAGGCTTGATAACCGAGTGAGGTATTGACCACATCCACCCCTAAGCTATCGGCACGCTCTAAGGCTTCTACCCACCAGGCTTCTTCACGCGGATTTTCAGAGGGGCCATATTCTGTACGGAATAAATAAAAAGAAGCATCAGGAGCAGTCCCTGCAAATAGGTTGTCTAAATACCCTCCGATATCACTTGTGGTTTGTATTCCATGTGACCCTGTCCCGGTGACATCAGTTGTTCTGGAATAAAAATCAAAAGTCCCCAGGAGTCTTCCGTTATCGACAATATGCGCAAAACCTGGGTTCGTAGTAAAATTTGGAAAGCCCGAATCCATGACCGCAACGATCATCCCCTCACCGGTGAAATCTTGCTGATGAAGATAATCGCCAGAAATCATCTCGATTTGGTTTGCGGCAGCACCGTAATTGTACTCGACACGACTCTGGGGGTCTGCAAGTACCTTAAATTTGTCAGGAACCGGCTGGGGATTTGGGAAATTTAAATCTTTATCGGCATACTCAATACCGACCACATAGGGCAAATCAAGCAAGGCTTCAAGATCATTGACCGTACCCTGAACATAAACACAATTCATCCATTTTGACTTGGCCCAATAAGTGATGCCAGGGCTATTTTTCACCTCCTGTATGTAAGCCTCTGTCACGGGGACATCACGTGCGTCGATGACCACAGAATGCAGGGCTTTGCGATCCAAAGCCTCTTGGGTTAAGATGCTTATTGGATTATTGATGGACGCCTCCACATTTTCTTTGTCCGAAAAATAAATCCAGGCATCTTGAATTTGGGCTTTTCCTGATAAGCCAACCAGTAAACCCATTAAGGTCAAAAAGTATTTCATGTTTATTCGATTACGCCACTGCCCAGGAGTTCATTATCTCGATACCAAGCTACGAACTGTCCAGAGCTGATCGCGGTCTGTTCTTTCTCAAAGATAACATAAAGACCGGAATCCTTTTGGAATAATCGCGCAGATTCCAAGGGTTGACGATATCTGATGCGTGCCTTTACTTCGAGTTCCTGACCGGGAGACAAGCGCAGGTCCTGTCTTATCCAATGAACTTCATTTGGACTAACCCGCAGTCCGCGACGCCATAAACCAGGATGGGCTTTTCCCTGACCTACATAAATGATATTTTGTATTACATCTGTGGCCAAAACAAAAAGAGGTTCTTCTTTACCCCCTACCGCTAATCCCTTGCGTTGACCTATGGTAAAAAAGTGGGCCCCTTGATGGGTTCCCACGACTGTTCCATCATTGGGTGCATACCGAAATGGTCTGCGCCAATATTCATGCCATTGCTCTTGAGTCGCCTGGTTTTCAGGACCATTTTGGTAAAGTACACTATCCTCGGGAATTTCAATGATCGCTCCCTTTTTTGCTTTGAGCTGCTGTTGTAAAAAATCAGGTAATCGGACCTTGCCAATAAAACATAGGCCTTGAGAGTCTCGTTTTTCTGCCGTAATGAGCGCTTGTGCTTTGGCGATAACCCGAACCTCGTCTTTTTGAAGGTGTCCGATCGGAAAAAGCGCCTTTGAGAGCTGATCCTGAGTTAATTGACACAAAAAGTAGGATTGGTCTTTATTGGCATCCGCCCCCGCCAAGAGATGATGCACCCGGGTTCCATTAATTACAGAAGTCTGCTTTTGACAATAATGTCCCGTCGCGACATAATCAGCACCCAGTCCTTGAGCAATTTCCAAAAAGACATCAAATTTTATTTCACGATTGCACAGTACATCAGGATTAGGGGTACGGCCCATTTCATATTCACGAAACATATAGTCAACGATGCGTTCCTTGTACTGGGCACTTAAATCAACCGTCTGAAAAGGAATACCGAGTTTCTGGGCCACGAGCATGGCATCATTACTGTCTTCGAGCCAGGGACATTCATTTGAGATCGTCACGCTGTCATCGTGCCAGTTTTTCATAAATAAGCCCAATACCTCATAGCCTTGCTCTTTAAGCAAATAGGCGGCAACACTCGAATCAACGCCGCCACTGAGCCCCACAACCACACGTTTATTTAGTCTAGCGCTCATGAGATCGTTTTTGATCATTAAAGTCTTCTTCTTGAGTTACAACCCCGTTGACATAGGTTTTCCAAACTCCAGATTTTTTATCACGGCTGTAAATTCCCGTACGCTCCAGATTTCCTGACAAATCATAAAACTCCGCAGGACCATGCAATTGATCATTGTCATAAGTAAAGGTCTTGATGATTTGTCCGCCAGGCCCATAATAAGAACATTTTCCTTGACGCAATCCTTGCTTATAAATACAAGATTCCGCCAGCAGCCCATTAGGGTAATACGTATTTTTTACCCCATCGAGTAAATCGTCCTTGTAGTGCTCTTTGGTCATGATGGTCGTTCCGCCCTTGTGATAAGTAACCCAAGGACCTATTCGCTTTTGATCTTGCATACGCCCTTGAGAGACGAGTTGTCCACGATCTGTATAAAACGTAACCGCACAGGCTCCAGGAATTGAATCAAAGTCTCTTATAACGACCACCTGATCTCCGCAGCTTTGGCAGTAATATTTAAATACGCCGACCTCAATTCCATGGTTAAAAGTCCCCGTATAGCGCAACTGTTTTGTCCCCTCATAATACTTTTTCCAGAGACCATGACGGGCGCCGTTTTGGTCCAATTGATTGACCTGCTCTTGGGCTTGAGCGCTTCCACCCATGACCAATAATGCCATAACACAGATAAAAATGTGTCGTTTAATATCCATAGAACCAAATAAAATCGCTTCTTGGGTCGCGCGTTATTTCTTTTGTTGGGCCTTCTTTTGGGCCTCTGCCTGCTCCATCATCTCTGCCATTTTCTTTTGAAAACGGTTTTGCTTTTTAGGCTTCTTTTTGGTCTCTTGAATTTTTGCATGGATTTTATCCTCATCGATGATAAAGTTCTTTATCACCAGCATAATTCCAATGGTAATTACATTGGAAGTAAAATAATACAAGGAGAGTCCACTGGCGTAGTTATTGAAAAAGACCAGCATAAATACAGGGGACAGGTACATCAAAAACTTCATGTTTGGCATACCCGGTTGTTGCTGTTGTTGCATTTGCTGCCCTGTACTCATCATCATGTAGAAGAAAATTGCAATCGAGGCCAGAATCGGAAACAAACTAACGTGATCTCCGTAAAATGGAATAGAAAATGGCAATTCTAAGACCACATCGTAACTCGACAAATCATCCGCCCATAAAAACGATTTTTGACGCAAAACATAAGCCGTAGGGAAAAAAGTGAATAAGGCGTAAAAGACAGGAATCTGCAAGAGAGCCGGAAGACAGCCCTTTAAAGGAGAGGCACCCGCGGTGTTTTGCAATTTCATGGTCTCTTGCTGAATTTTCATCTGATTGCCCTCAAATTTCTTTTTGATTTCATCCATCTCAGGTTTCAACACTTTGAGTTTCGCTTGAGAAACATATTGTTTGTATTGTACTGGAGAGAGCAATAATTTGAAAAATACGGTGAGTAAGATGATGGCAATTCCCGCTGGAAACCATTGGCTTAAAAAGCCAAAGACCGGGAAGATGACATATTTGTTTATCCAACCAAAAATGCCCCATCCTAAGGGCATCGCCTCGTCCAAATTCTTATCATAAGACTTGAATACTTTATAATCCGTAGGACCAAAGTAAAGACTCATGGCTTGGTCCAAACGATTATTCTTTGGCGTCAGTTGCACCTTTGCACGATAAGCCTTTGTGAAGGTAGTGTCAATAGTTTCGTCCTTTACTAAATCATCTGAGTAAAGACCCACCTCTTGAAAAGGACTATCCGTAAGCAGCATACTGCTGAAAAAATGCTGTCTAAAATTGATCCAGGTTACATCGCGTTCGCTGGCCTCATCAGACCCAACGGGGCCCAATTTATCAAACTCATTTCCGTTGTCGTACGCATAGGTCAAACGCGTGTACCGATTTTCATAGCTAATACTTTTGGCCTGACGAAACCCCTTTAAAGACCAATTGAGCTCTATGGGCTGGTTAAATTCGATAACCTCCTCAAGGCCGCGTGTGACGATATCAAAACCAAGCATATAATCCGAAGCCGGTAAGCGATAAATGTATTCCAAATAGTCTTGCTCTGAAGTTTTTAGCTTCATAGAAAGAACCTGATCTTCACCGTCTTTTGTCAAATGAGGCTCGAAATACATCTCCGCTGTCGAAAGCAGTCTGTTTTGTGCTTGGAATTTTAGATCCAAACCGCTATTTCCATCTTTAATCAAATAAACCGGAGCCCCTTGATATTGCGTCTCGTTTTTTAATTCTGCCGAAACAATATACCCCCCTTTATTGCTGATCACTAAAGACAAAAGATCATTTTCCAGAACCGTGGTCTGATCAGTCCAAGAGGGCTGGGTAGCCGCATAGGCAAAATCCCCAAATTGATTTTTCAGACGCTCAGTCTGTTCAGTAAGGTCCTCTTGCGTGGCCTCTTCATTGATTATGGGCTTTGCCGAATCGTTTTGTGCCGTTGTGTTTTCCTGATTAGTCTCTGAGGCGACCTGTTCAATTGCGGCGGCCTCTGCAAGCAGTTCTTGCTCAGTAGGCTGATTTTGATAAAGCATCCAAAGCAATATTGCCCCGATAAGCATAAACCCGATGAATGTATTGAGGTCAAATTTATTTTCTTCCATAATGCTAAAGTCGACTCAACGCTTGTTGAACCTTTTATTTCTTATTTTTTGAAAGTGCGTATGCCTTGGCCACAAATCCCACGAAGAGGGGATGTGGATTGGCTACGGTACTCTTATATTCAGGGTGATATTGTACCCCGACAAACCATGGGTGCTCAGGAACTTCGACGATCTCAACAAGTCCGGTTTGGGGATTCACTCCAGTGACGCGCATTCCTGCATCCTCAATTTGAGTGCGATAATCGTCATTAAACTCATATCGATGTCTATGGCGTTCTTGAATTTCTTCAGACTGATATATCGATCCGACGATACTGTCTGGAACAATTTTGCAAGCCCAAGAGCCTAATCGCATGGTTCCCCCTTTATCCGTAATTGATTTTTGGGCCTCCATTAAATCTATTACCGGGTAGGGAGTTTTGGCATCCATTTCAGTGCTGTTCGCTCCTTTTAAGCCAACCACATTGCGGGCATATTCGATCACAGCCATCTGCATTCCCAAACAAATTCCGAGGAAAGGAATGTCATGTGTTCGGGCATATTGTACCGCAGCAATCTTTCCTTCTATACCGCGCTCGCCAAATCCAGGCGCCACAAGAAGCCCATCAAGAGCCCCTACTTCGTCAGCAACATTCTCAGGAGTTAGGTGCTCCGAATGAATCGAAACAACCTCAACCGAGACTTCATTGGCCGCTCCAGCATGGATAAATGACTCTAAGATTGATTTATAACTGTCTTGTAATTCAATGTATTTACCGATCAAACCGATGGTCACCCCTCCTTTGAGATTTTTGTGACGGCATAAAAACTCATTCCATTGAGTTAAATTAGGTTCTTGGCTTGACTCGAGGCGCAATTTTTTTAGCGCAATTTTGTCCAAGCCTTCATCCAACATCAAATTGGGCACATCGTATATGGTCTTGGCATCGATTGACTGAATTACCGCTTCTTTTTCCACATTACAGAACAAGGCTAACTTAGTGCGTAGATCGTCACTGAGTTCGTGTTCTGTGCGACAAACCAGCACATCTGCCTGTATTCCACTCTCCATAAGTGTTTTTACCGAGTGCTGTGTTGGTTTAGTTTTTAACTCTCCTGCAGCCGCCAAATAGGGGATCAAGGTGAGATGAATAAATAAGCTATTGTGTCTGCCTAACTCCCATTTTAATTGACGTACGGCCTCAATATAGGGCAAGGACTCTATGTCTCCAACAGTACCCCCAATTTCAGTAATGACGATGTCATATCGACCATCCTGCCCTAAATGTTGGATTCGTTCTTTAATTTCGTTGGTGATGTGCGGAATAACCTGCACCGTTTTCCCGAGGAATTCTCCACGGCGTTCCTTTTCGATCACACTTTGGTAGATGCGCCCGGTGGTTACATTATTGGCCTGTGAGGTCGGGTGATTTAAAAAACGTTCGTAATGACCTAAATCGAGATCAGTTTCTGCACCATCGTCTGTAACATAGCACTCACCGTGCTCATAGGGATTAAGCGTTCCAGGATCAACATTGATATAGGGATCCAATTTTTGAATGGTCACAGTAAATCCCCTGGCTTGCAATAGCTTAGCCAGTGAGGCGGCAATAATACCTTTTCCTAAAGATGATGAAACCCCGCCCGTAACGAAGATATACTTTGTCGTATTCATGTGGTGTGCTTGTTGTTACCTATACGGGATTCAAAGATAAAATATTAATTGCGAGCACCCAATGAATTTATCAATTCTTCTATACCCATATCTTGGGTGTATTTCAATAAATAAAATGCTTTATTCTCATAACCGCCTTGAGGGCCCAATTCGTAGCGAAATTTATTTTCGGTATACTGAGTCGTCTCTGGCATGACTAGTGCCTGAGTTAAAGGCCCATTGGTTGAAGCCTGGCGCAAAATCAAGTCTAGGGTTAAATCAAAACCACGAGCGGCATATTTATTTGGCGTGGTACCAAAGCGTTCCAGATAAGTCAAAACAAAGGGCTCGAGAGTTTCCCCGATACTATAAGGCCTGCTTGACGACGGATAACTAAATTCCAAATGAGAAAGATGAATATTAGAAATGTCGTCAAAATCAAAAGACTCATTCTTTGCGCTGGTAAATAAGCGCACATCATAGGTCTTTTTGATGGTGTCATTTTCTTCATTTTTTTGCTGATAGTAGGCCATCCCGTTGAGCACACCAATGACATTACTGATAATTACCGGCTTGCGGGATTCCAGAACCACCCAGTTTTCCAGGCTATCCGAAAGTTGGGGTAAAATATCATCAGGATCAATATAGCCTTGCTCACGAGGTAAAAGCACCTTAACCTTCGGCCATTCACCACGCATTGCAGCGAGCCCCGGAGCATCAGCGTCACCCACAAAAAGCATTTTTCGCTCTTGTTTGTTATTCTTTATATAATCCATTAACGCGCGGCGCATAGACGCCGCATCAGGGATCGTTTGGACAAGATTATCCGGCACGGGTCCATTAGGACGACTCAAAGGCGACACCACCGGGAGGTCAGACCGCTTTAGATGCTCAGCAACCGCCAAAACATTGGCTGGCAAAAAGGGCCCGATCACCATATCACTCTGGCTAAAATCATAAACACCCAAAAGACTGTCCACTACTGATTTTTTGGCCTGCGTATCCAATACATCAAGAGACACATCAAGCCCATAGGCCTTAGCGTAGTCTTGAGCCATAAGCACCCCCGTGTAAAAATCTAAAGCAATACGCAACAAGCGATTCCCTTGAACATATTGCTGATTTAAGGCCAGCGAATCTTGAATAAAACCCTCGAGTTGCAAAGGCAGCATCAAGGTTATTCTTTGAGCGCTACTGTCGGTTTTAAAATCGCGTAAATCGATCAATGCTTCATGCTCCGTTTCCAAATAGGACATGACCGCTTTTGGCAATCGTAAGACCATCCCTAATTTAAGTCCCTCAGCCGCATTGGGATTTAACGCGACAATTTCTTCTTTGGTTAAACCAAATTTCTGGCGTAATCTAAAAAAACCCTCTTTGGGTTGCACCGCGTAATAGTCAAAATTCGGGTCCCCAACCCCGATAGAGTCTAATGCCGTGCCGCGTACCTTAAGCCTTTGTCCGACGACCAAATTCTGAGTTAAATCAGGGTTAAGTTCTTGTAACTCCGCTATACTCATATTATATCGATGCCCCAGAGACCATAGAGTTTCTTTGACGGCTACGACATGCCATGTGACCATTTTATTGGTCCATTCATCCCGAATCAATTGGACTTGTTCAGAACTCGGTATGGTACACGCGGTAAAGATTTTTAGTCGATCTCCTTTATTTAAGGATTCAGCGGTAACCTCAGGGTTATAGGCTTGCACGTCACTTAAGCTGAGCCCATAGGATTGAGCGATTCCGAACAGGGTTTCTTTGCGCTTGACTTTATGCTCCACAAAGTCAACAGACAATTCATCGCCCTTTTCCATTGCCGAAGCTTTCGGAACAATTAAGGATAAATCAGGGGCTAAAGTTGATTTCAGTTCGGGATTTAACGCCAAGAGATAAGCACGGCATGTTTTGAATTTTCTGATGATTTGCGGTAATTCCTCACCCTGTTGTACGTGGTAAATTTGGACATCCAAAACACTGTTTTGTGCCACAATCCCTTGGATTGCAGTCCAAAATAAAATACCAAATACTCCGATGCAACGCTTTATCATTTATTCCCATTCAATGGTGGCCGGTGGTTTTGAACTGATGTCATAAACCACGCGATTCACCCCTTTTACTCTATTGATTATTAAGTTTGACGTCTCTTGCAAAAAGGCGTAAGGAAGGTTGACCCAATCAGCGGTCATCCCATCGGTACTCTCTACCGCGCGTAAGGCCACCACATTTTCATATGTCCGTTCGTCGCCCATTACACCTACACTTTGTACGGGCAATAGAATGGCGCCGGCTTGCCATACTTTGTCATATAAATCCCATTTGCGTAATCCATCGATAAAAATGGCATCGACTTCCTGCAAGATGCGCACCTTTTCCGGAGTGATATCGCCGAGAATTCGAATCGCTAGACCAGGACCCGGAAAAGGATGCCTGCCCAAGAGATTTGGATCGATACCCATCTGTGCACCGACACGACGCACCTCATCTTTGAACAACATACGCAGGGGTTCCACAATCTTTAGTTTCATATAATCCGGGAGTCCGCCCACATTGTGATGAGACTTTATCGTTACCGAAGGTCCATTAACCGAGACACTTTCTATAACGTCAGGATAGATCGTTCCTTGTGCGAGCCAGGTAACATTTTCGACTAAATGCGCCTCGTCATCAAATACGTCGATAAAAACTTTTCCGATGGCCTTGCGTTTTGTCTCGGGATCTTTTTCTCCTTTTAATGCCTCCAAAAATCGCACCGAAGCATCGACCCCTTTGACGTTGAGGCCCATGTGCTGATATTGATCCAAGACACTTTGAAATTCATTTTTTCGCAATAAACCATTATTGACAAAAATACAATAAAGATTAGCCCCAATGGCTTTGTGTAAGAGTACCGCAGCGACCGTCGAATCGACCCCGCCACTGAGCCCAAGTACGACGCGATCCTCACCTAATTTATCTTTTAATTCTTGAACGGTTGTATCCACAAAAGCAGCTGGAGTCCACGTGGGCTCAACACCAGCCACATCAATTAAAAAGTTTTCCAAAAGCTGTTTCCCGTGCGTGCTGTGGTAGACCTCTGGATGGAATTGAATGGCATAAGTCTCTTCACCCTCAATCTTGTAGGCCGCATTCGCGACATCTTCTGTACTCGCCAATCGCACGCCCCCTGTGGGCAATTCGGCAATGGTATCGCTATGACTCATCCAAACCTGAGACCCTTGAGGTATGGCCTTAAACAATGGAGAATCCTCTTCTTTGACTTCTAATTTGGCTCGACCGTATTCACGAATATTGCTCTCTCGAACTAATCCTCCGTTAAAATGGGCCATATATTGAGCCCCATAACATACCCCGAGCAAGGGCAAATGACCTTTAATTTGACTTAAATCCGGATGGGGCGCATCGTCTGCCCGTACCGAAAATGGGCTGCCAGAGAGGATTACGGCTTTAAAGCCAGAGAGATCTTCTGGGAGATGATGGTAGGGGTGAATTTCACAATAAATATTGAGCTCACGTACGCGTCTGGCGATGAGCTGAGTGTACTGTGAGCCGAAATCAAGAATGAGGACATTGTTCTGCATAGTCAAAAATAACTCCTTTTTTGGGATAAGGGTCCTAAGGGTTTATGAATTATAAATCAATAAAGTAAATCTGTGATCGGAAGGATCAATATGGTTTTTGAGCAGCGCCAAAAACTCAGGCCCTATTTGAGTGAGGCCCCAACTCATGTTTTCCTTGCGCTCTTGAAGGGTTCCTTCGGGAAATAGCCACTCACGCATTTTCGCAAGCCGCTGAATATCCTGAGCGTGTTTTCTTTTTTCCGCGCGCATCAATCTTTGCTGGAGCCGTTCAAGTCCTTTGATTTGTTTTTTCTCTTGTGCGCCCACGGCGCCCATGAATGAGGCATCAGTTTGTTCCGCCATCAAGTACAATTGCTCAAACTGCTTTTTTAAGTGCGTGATTTGAGCCGAAAAATCAATCTCTAGGCCACTATTGCGCGCAACATAGCGCCGAGACAACTCATCCATCGGCAAAAATAAATCGCTAATTTCGAGATTAATACGCCTTAGTTTACCGATCACCTTGGCCGGGATTAGGGATATAGAATTGCGCAAATAAACCATTGGATAGGTCAAGGCATTGGTCGCAAAACAATCCTTGAGTTGAGCCCAATAGGCCACTTCCGCCCCTCCACCGATGTAGGCCAAATTGGGCAAAACACGTTCTTGATACAAAGGACGAAGCAAGGCATTCGGAGAAAATAATTCAGGGCGTCTTTCCAATAGGTCAAGGAGTTCCCCTTGAGTAAAGCGCATTTCGGTTTGATCAATAGCAAAGCCCGATTCTGTCGCAATAATTCGCTCGCGCAAACCACTGTCGCAATAGAACAAATTAATTTCTCTTGGATGGACTTGTTTGTGATACCCCTTGAGCGTGAGTGCCTGAGTTGTTTTTTCAATCGCCTGACTACAGCCATTTTCGGTTAACTCATGGCGCATTATCGAGGTAAATTCAGATTTTAAAACCGCGTCATCACCATCGATGATTAAGAGGTCATAATCCTTAAATAGCTCATGAACCAATTTTCGGGTTGCTTGGGCTAAAGTTAGCTCGGGGGTATAGACTGATTTAAATAGGTTCAGCATGCTGCGTCCTATGACTATGCCCCCCCATAGCTTATCCAGCGTATTGAGCACCTCATCTAGGTCCGTACACATTAATCGACCGACAGGCCCAGCCCCTTGTTTAGGCCAATTTATCTTGTGCGCCCCTGTTCTAAAATGAGCGATTTCTTCAAAATCGTGGTCCTCGCTTGCCATCCAAAAAACGGGTAGAAACCGGTAACCTGGATTCTGTGCTGTATACTGTTCGGCCAAATTAATCGCCCCAAATATTTTATAGAGAAAGTATAGCGGTCCGGTAAATAAATTAAGTTGATGCCCCGTGGTCACGGTAAAGGTTTTTTCACCCGATAAGGCTTGGATCGCCAACTTAATGCGCTGATCAAAAGATTCATTCAAGGAAAAATCTTGGTACTGCCCGATCAGCGCTTGGACGAGTTTTGCCCGCGAAGATGGGGGAAAGCTCTGAGACTTCTCTTGAATCTGCGCCTTAACTTGATCTAAATCAGGAGCTCGATTAAAAAACGGACGTAACTGATCGCTTCCTTCCAAATAATCAAGGACTAAGTCTGAGAACTGTCTCGTGGATTTATATGTCAGCAGTTGTTTTTCCATAATCACAGGGATAACCTGTGCCAATCTCGCTAAAGCCATGACAAAAATACGATGTTTCGTCGTGTTTGGCATTATCCATTTGGGTTTGTTATGCGTCTAATAGGAATTCTTATATTTAGTCCTCATTTTTAAACACAACCCCCTTTTAATTTTTATAAAAAATGAAGCGTATTCTCATTGCTCTAACCTTGTTCTGCACTCAATTGGTCAGTAGTCAGATCCTATCTCCCGAAGCGTTTTTGGGTTACCCAGTCGGGACAAAATACTCGCGTCATCATCAAATGGTTTCCTATTTTGAGCATTTGGCCAATGCCTCCGATTGGATTAGTTTTCACCAGTACGGTGAGACTAATGAACGACGATCGTTGAATTACGCCATAATTACCACGCCAGAAAACCAGGCCCGCTTAGAGGAAATACGTCAAAATAATCTCCGTCAAATTGGCATGCTTCCTGGGGATTCCAGTCCTGATGTCGCCATAGTTTGGTTGAGCTACAATGTCCACGGAAATGAAGCCTCAAGTATGGAAGCTGCCATGCAAACCGCTTATGAACTCATTAATGGTTCGTCCCCATGGCTTAAAAATACAGTGGTTATTATGGACCCCTGTGTCAATCCTGATGGACGGGATCGTTACGCTAATTGGTACAATCAAGTAGGCACGAGCCCATACAACCCCCTACAAGCAGCCGATGAACACAATGAACCTTGGCCGGGAGGGCGACCGAATCATTATTTGTTTGATTTAAATCGCGATTGGGCCTGGGCAAAACAAGTCGAGAGCCAACAAAGATTACCCTTGTATCATAAATGGATGCCCCATGTTCATGTTGATTTTCACGAGCAAGGCATCAACGAACCCTACTATTTTGCCCCTGCAGCAGTCCCTTATCACGAGGTCATCACCCCATGGCAAAAACAATTCCAGGTGGAAATAGGACAAAACAATGCCAAATATTTTGATCAAGAGGGTTGGTTGTATTTTACACGTCAATTTTTCGACTTACTCTATCCAAGTTATGGAGACACCTACCCTACCTATCTCGGGGCCATTGGCATGACCTACGAACAAGCCGGTAATGGACGCGCGGGATTGGGGATACTTAACGACGAAGGCGTTGAGTTAACCTTAGTGGATCGTGCGGCCCATCACACCACCACTGGGCTTTCAACTGTTGAAATCTCTTCAAAAAATGCCCTGAAACTCAATAAAGAGTTCAAATCGTACTTCCGCACCCCTCAACCGCTACAAAACTATATCCTTCAGGGCAATTCGGATAAAATTCAGGCGCTAACTCAGCTCTTGGATCGTCATGAAATCCAATACAGTTTTGCGCAATCCACAGTGGTCAAAGGATGGGACTATAGCACACAAAAAAATACGCAACGCAATGTAGCTGATGCTCTTGTCCTAAGTACTGATCAGCCCCAAGGCGCTATGGTTCGTGTCCTTTTTGAGGCAGAAGCGGCTTTAGAAGACCCTTTGACCTATGACATTACCGCTTGGAGCTTACCCTATGCTTTTGGTCTGAATTGTTTGGTTACCGACAAGCCTCTAGAAACCAGTCAAAACAATCCATACAACGGTCGTTTTCAGTTGCCCGCGGATCCTGAAGTTGTGGCCGGGTTTATTGCCCCATGGGGTGATCTCGCCGACGCCACCTTTCTTACCGATTTATTAAAAAAAGGCCTCCGCGTTCGTTTTAGCGAAAAGCCCCTTTCTTTTGGGGGGAAACAATTTCCCCGAGGAAGTTTAGTCATTACAAAAGGGGATAACATAAAGCGAAAAGACTTTAATCCACTCATACGAAAATTAGCCAGCACTCATCAGCGACAGATTACCGCACTGAGCAGCGGTTTTAGTGACAACGGTGTTGATCTGGGATCTACGGATATCAAACTAATTAATCCTCATCGTATTGGGATTCTCAAAGGGGATGGGGTCTCATCACTGAGTTATGGGACAATTTGGCACTTTATGGAGCAAGAACTAAAGTACCCTTTCACCCCAATAAATACCGCCAATTTTTCTACCAAGACCTTATCCCAATTTGACGTGCTCGTTATGCCAAGCGGCTATTATTCTAACCTGCGCTCAGAAGAGCAGCTCAATGGACTTAAAGATTGGGTACGCTCAGGAGGGAAGCTCATTGCCATTGACCAGGCGGTCAATGTCTTTGCGGATCGAGATGGATTTGGTTTGAAGTCGATTGAACCAGAGTCTTCAGATAAGTCTAACATGATTCCCTATGGGGACCGTGAGCGCCACAGCGTGAAAGATTTAATTACCGGAAGCATTTATAAGGTTCACCTGGATACAACGCACCCCCTGGCCTTTGGTTATTCTGAATTATACTTCAGCCTTAAGCAAGATGACGACGCTTATTTAAAACTCGAGCGAGGATACAATGTCGGTTATTTTGACGGTCCAGCAGAATCTTATTCTGGGTTCTCAGGATCTGATGCGAAGAAAAAACTGAGCGATAGCTTTGTATTTGGTGAATATCCTTTAGGACAAGGAAGTATGGTTTATTTGACTGACGACATTTTATTCCGTTCCTTTTGGGAAAATGGCAAGCTGTTTTTTGTAAACAGTTTGTTTATGGTCGATGCGAATGTCTTTATTTTGGATTAATCTGAGCGTTTTTTAGGGTCAACCAACGTCCCATGTATTTGGACGCGTTAAGCGACTGGTGTTGCAAGATTTGCCCCATAAAATGCTGCTGGCGGTGCGTGGTCAATGTGTCTTTAATTCGATTCAAATCTTCCATGAGTTGATCCATATAGCGCCCGATTGAAAAGCGGGCCTGAATAAGGGACAACCCGGACTCATTGGCGCGTTGCCAATGCTCTTTTTCCCGGTATAGTCTTACGGAGGCCTCGATGAATGCCTGGGGGTCAAGAGCAACATTGACGCCATTGTTTTGTTTACAGTCCAGTCCTTCAGCACCAATGGGCGAAGTGAGGGTGACTAAACCACAACTCAGGGCTGAGATAATCTTGCCTTTGAGTCCTGCGCCAAATCGTACCGGGGCTAAATTGACACGGTACTGCGTCATTAGGCCCTGCAGATCGTCAACCCAATCCATTTCTACCATGCCTTTAGTTTGGGCGATCATTTGGGTTTGAAGCGTATTCTTATTGGCGCCGATCACATGCAGTTCGGCCTCTGGTAATTCTCGGTGAATCGAGGGCCAAAGTCTTTGACCTAAATACATCAATGAATCGTGATTGGGCGGTTGTTTACGGTTCCCAACCCATAAAAAATGCTGGCGATTTTTCCATGGACGATCCGCTTGTGGCGCTACACTGCTCCCCAAAGGCAGATAAGTCAATAAGGTCTCGGGTATAGAAAAGTGATCGGTCAAAAACCCGTATTCAAACTCAGAAATCAACAAGGTTTGATCACACCGCCAAATACTGGCCAATTCACGCATGGCCAAAGGACCATAAAAAAATTGAGTAGGACATCCAGACGCGTCAAAAGCCGAAGGATATTTATCGATATAGGCCGCTCTGGTTTTTCTCAAAAAATGCAAGTCTTGGGTATCTAAAACCTTAACGGCGTCCGGGCATTGTAATCTTACACGCCATCCGTACTGCTCTTCCGTTATGAAACGGTCAAAGACAACCATTTGGGGCTGGATTTCTTGGAGTAGCAGGTCAAATCCATCGTCATTTAGCGTAATC
>DDCS01000094.1:16735-20910 GCA_002335345.1 Flavobacteriaceae bacterium UBA2000
GGTTGATAAAGCCTTGAATGAGTTCACAGGTGCGCCAGCCCGCTGCCGTAAGTTTGGGTTCTGGCCATTGATGACCAATAAATAAGATGCGCGCTCTACTGGGTGCAGTCATGGATTAGTCTGCTGGTAGCATGTCCGACAAAGGCCATGAAGTTAAGGTGATTTTACTCGCGCCTCCGGGTACACCGCGTGTAGTCGCCAGATAAAAACGATCGCCATGGCGCACTAGGCGGGGAAAGCCACTAGCACGAGACGATTCAGTTTGACTTACGGTGCGCAAAGGTCCCTTTTGCCCGCGATCATTGACCCATTGGGCGCGTACATAATCCTCTAAACCTTGAGGCTCTAACCAGCTAACCACGGCCGAGTCCTCTGATAGTTGAACCACATCCACCCGCCCTACGGCCTCTCCTGAATCCATGCGCATACCCGGGGTCAGTTGCAGTGTATCCGTTCCGCTAAAAGCCACTTGAACGCGCGGCTTGTCTTGACCTGCGGTAAACCAGGCTAAAGCGAGATGATTTCTAAATACATCAATCGATGGACCATTGACCGGGCATCCAGCAATGCCCCAGTGATCCTTTGTGGAAACCGGATTCGACCAACCTGATTCAGGAGACCCTTTCTTTAAAGAGATATCTCTGATTTCCTCAGCACTTCGATCGCGATAGGCGACTAAGGTGTATCCCCGCTCATCCACAGCGATGGCGGTTTGACAACAATCACACACCCGCTCATCAATCAGTGATTCAGGACTCAGCGTCCCCTCAAAGTCAACAAGGGCACTTCGTATACTCATAGCTCCAGCAGCATGACCTTGATGGCCCGCAGAGGAACCACCGCTACTCTGATTGTTTGATACTAGCGTGTTTCGGCCGTCTAACCAACTCACCACAAATCCCTTTTTGGTTGGGGCGATGCTGACAAAACCGTGTTCAGCTTTTGCACTGTCCCGATGCAACTTTTGAGGCAAGCCCCATGTTTTATCGGTCTGCGACAAGGTGTAATAAATGTCGTAGGTATAAGTTCCTGAATCCGATTTTTTTAAAAACGTAGCCATCAAGGTCCCCTTATTGGCCGAAAATTGGGGGAAATCTGCCCAATTCACAAACCAATCCTCACCCTGGGCAATGCGCTGGGGATCGGACCAAGTATTTTGACCCAAACGGCTATAGTACAAGGTACTTAGGACCGAATCTCTTTTTATCCAAGTGAGATAGAGGTTTGTGCCATCAGAAAATAAATTCGGGGTGGTGACGTTCTCGTGACTTTGCCAAGGACCAGGGACCGCAATATTAGATTCCCATGAT
Source organism: Flavobacteriaceae bacterium UBA2000 (assembly GCA_002335345.1). Lineage (GTDB taxonomy): Bacteria > Bacteroidota > Bacteroidia > Flavobacteriales > Flavobacteriaceae > BACL21. The sequence continues at coordinate 18,046 of DDCS01000094.1, forward strand.
GAAACGACTTCGGCAGGGCCACTCTGGCGATTTGGCCCCTGACAGGAGAAGCCAACAAGCATTAGACCCAAAAAAAAGTTGTTTCTGAAACTCATCTTATGGCAAAACTTCAGCGTATAGGTCGAAGTCCTCAGCATCGGTGATGCGAACAGAGTAAAAATCACCCTGTCTGAGATAACCATCCTGAGCGGCAATTAAAACCTCATTATCCACATCAGGACTGTCGTATTCGGTGCGCCCTACGTAGTATTCGCCTTCTTTTCGGTCGATCACTACGCGATATTGTTTGCCGATCTTTTCTTGGTTCAGGGCCCATGAAATATCAGACTGTAACGCCATGATTTGATTCGCGCGCTCCATTTTCACCTCTTCTGGCACGTCATCTTCTAAATTAAAGGCATGGGTGTTTTCTTCGTGCGAATAAGTAAAACAACCCAATCGATCAAATTTGGTGTCCTTCACCCATTGTTTCAACAGATTAAAATCGGCCTCAGTCTCTCCTGGATAACCCACTATTAACGTGGTACGAATAGCCATACCCGGCACGCGCTCTCTGAACTCTCGAATGAGCGCATTTGTTTTTTCCTGAGTGGTCCCACGACGCATGGACTTGAGTATGGGATCTGAAATATGTTGCAGGGGAATATCGATATAATTACAAATCTTGGATTCTTGACGCATAAGGTCTAAAACCTCCAAAGGAAAGCCAGAAGGAAAAGCGTAATGCAATCTGATCCACTCAATGCCCTCAACCTTTACAAGCGCCTCGAGCAATTGCTTTAAAGCCCTTTTTTTATACAAATCCAAGCCGTAATAAGTAAGGTCCTGAGCAATTAAAATCAGTTCCTTTACGCCATCAACAGCCAGTTTAGTCGCCTCGATAACCAAGTCTTCAATAGGCTTACTTTTGTGTTTACCGCGCATGAGGGGAATGGCGCAAAAAGAACAGGGGCGATCACAACCTTCAGCAATTTTCAGATAGGCATAATTTTTAGGCGTGGTGGTCAATCGCTCACCGATCAACTCGTGCTTGTAATCGGCGCCAAGCGCAGCCAGTAAACTCGGCAATTCTGTGGTCCCAAAATACTGATCGACATCTGGAATTTCTTTAATAAGATCCGGCTTATAGCGCTCGGACAAACAGCCCGTTACAAAAACCTTTTCTACAAGGCCTTCCTGCTTTTTTTGGACGTAAGACAAAATTGTGTTGACCGATTCTTCTTTGGCATTGTCAATAAACCCACAGGTATTGATTACAACCACTTCCCCTTCCTGTTCGTGAACTACATCCTTATTGTTGGCGCGTAGTTGCCCCATGAGAACCTCACTATCGTAGACATTCTTGGAACAACCTAGAGTAACGACATTAATGGTGTGCTTTTTTGTGCTTTTAGTACGCATAGTTTGAACTGAATCCCTCAGTTAATTTTAAAAAACGAGTCAACAAATTCTTTTTTATCGAAAACCTGAAGGTCTTCAACACCTTCTCCTACACCAATATAGCGTACTGGAATATTAAACTGATCGCTGATACCAATAACCACTCCTCCTTTGGCCGTTCCATCGAGTTTGGTGATCGCTAAGGCCGTAACCTCGGTTGCTGCAGTGAATTGTTTGGCTTGTTCAAACGCGTTTTGTCCCGTAGAACCATCCAAAACAAGCATGACCTCATGAGGAGCATCAGCCACGACGCGATCCATCACTCTTTTTATCTTTGACAACTCATTCATGAGATTTACCTTGTTGTGTAAACGTCCTGCGGTATCTACCAAAACAACATCAGCGCCTTGCTGTTGGGCATAGGTCAAGGTCTCAAAAGCAACACTTGCAGGGTCACTTCCCATTTTTTGTTTGACAATATCGGTCTGGGTTCGGTCCGCCCAAATTTGAAGTTGATCAATAGCGGCCGCTCTAAATGTATCGGCGGCCCCCAAAACAACTTTAAGGCCTTGAGCCTTATATTGAGCCGCTAATTTGCCTATAGTTGTCGTTTTTCCAACACCATTCACCCCCACAACCATAATGACAAATGGCTTTTTCCCTGGGTCAGAAAACACCTCGGCCGGTCCATCAGCTTGGCGTTCTTGGTTCTGCAATAAAGCCGCGATCTCCTCACGTAAAATAAATTGGAGTTCATCGGTGCCCAGATATTTGTCACGCGCCACACGTTGTTCAATACGTTGAATAATTTTTAGGGTCGTCGCGACTCCGACATCACTGGCAATTAACACCTCTTCGAGCTCATCAAGTACAGAGTCGTCAACTTTGCTTTTTCCCACAACAGCTTTGGAAAGCTTGTCAAAGAATGATTTTTTGGATGGGGCCAAACCCTCATCGAGTTTTGCTTTCTTTTCTTTGTTGAATAGCTGTTTGAACAGTCCCATATTCGATTATTTAAACGTCTTTTGATCAAGGCGTTATTTAAGGATAAAATTACGCGGGATTCACAGACTTTGCAAATGTCTTGAGGTCAAAAAAAAAGGCCACTAAAAAGTGGCCTGTATCGGTTTGAATGCGTTATTGTTTGCTCATCCACTCGTTGACCAACTCTGGAGCCATAATAGCTTCAACAAAAGTGTAGGCACCGGTTTTTGGTGATTTAACCATTTTGATGGCTTTGGTCAAACGCTTTGACCCGGTCTGTAATGATGCAACTGATTTCTTTGCCATGACGCGTCTTATTTAATTTCTTTATGAACCGTCATTCTTTTTAGGATAGGATTGAATTTCTTCAATTCCATACGGTCCGGAGTGTTTTTCTTATTCTTCGTGGTGATGTATCTAGACGTTCCAGGCAAACCGCTTTCTTTATGCTCTGTGCACTCTAAAATTACCTGTACTCTATTGCCTTTCTTTGCCATAATC
>DDCS01000068.1 GCA_002335345.1 Flavobacteriaceae bacterium UBA2000
TTAGCGTCATTTATTTCGGTCAAAGGGATTTCTGCGTTGGGCAATCAACTGACCAAAGATAAAGTACTTGAAATCAATCCATTAGACCCTTTGCCTTATGAAATGGAGGAAGAAGTCGCCGCCATCGATTCCGACGATTTCGATGAACATGAAGGCGCTTTTGATTCAAACGACCCGTTGACCCCTGAGGAACAGACAAAAAAAATAATGGATATTGATGTTCAAGAGGAGCCCGTTCAACAACCAAACACCAATAATAATACAAATGATGACGAGTCGTCGTCGGGCAGCGACAACGGTCAAGGTCAAATCACCTTGTTTTGAGCATTAAGAGCGATTTACGCGACCTTTAAGTGTTTTGGTGGAGCCCACAGTCTTGTATTCAAATTCATAGCCTGTTTCGTCAGTACGCAATATTTTAATATGTACCGCTTGTTCCTCTGCTCGGTTTTTGGGATTTCTTTTTTGTAAAATATATTCGCAGTCGTTGATCCAACGTATGTCGGAAGTATCTTGCTTCCCTTTGTAGTATTCTACTTCATATTGCTCAAAGCGCTCAAATAAGCTGGTTTCAATTTGTCCAGCGACGGCGGTAGAAAAAGAAAATTGTCCGGTCTTATATGAAGCGCAGTTCCTTTGATCGTTGAAGCAACCCGAGAAAAGGGCGGTCACGAGAATAAAGAAGGTAGTGGTTCTTGTTTTGAATTTCATTGCGCAAATTTCGTTAAAAAAACCTGATTAATCGCCTGAACCATGTTTAGGGCATATAAGTCTTAAATCGCCCATTTTTATAAAAAACGACAATGCGCTCTACGGTGCCAAAATCAAGGTCCTCAGAATGGCCAGCGGATGCCTGAATTGATTTTGCCCCTTGAACCATTGATTCCTCGTTATGAACATGGTCCAACAACGACGTGTTTTTTGCTTGGCTTTCAATTGAATCAGGTCCAGTTTTATTTTTGGATATCATGGCCCCCGGAGATTCTGAGTTTTGATTTTTTGGATGAGTAGGGAAGTGGCCTTCCCCATTTAGGAGCCAATATAATTCTACTTCTGGGAAGGCATTTAGGACCTTCAATACAAACTCTAAACTTGGCTTATTTCGGCCAGAAAGAAGGTGAGAAATCGTTGATCGATTGACCGCAACCATGTCTGAAAATGCCGCTGCAGAAATCCCGTAATATTCCAGAATTTCACCCAATCTTTTTGCGAATTCAGCACTGTTTACCATTGTAATTTAATTGTTTAACAAAACTAACAAATTGAGGTTGAAAAACGGCTGAATTGGGTCTAATTTTACAAATAAAAATTAATATTAATTAAATCTTGACTTTAATTCATATAACGTAAATATCTGATTATAAAATACTTAAATAATGTAACTGTATCGCTTGTTTATCCTTGTAAATAATTCATCCTTTTTGCGGCTTATTTCGGCCTAAAAACGACTTAATCTCTGTTTACTACTGTAAACAACCATATGCTTACCTTTGTTATAATGATGTTAAGTCCGACCGAAATATTACACTTATACAAAGGCACCAAAGTGCCTAAATTAGGGTCACGATATACGCCGCCCGGTGCATTAATTGAGTTGATCAAGACGGCAAAATATAGAGGTATTTATACGGTGTTAGGAACGTCGATTCAGGGTCGTGAAATTGGCTGTATAGAAATCGGGTCTGGCGCATTTAAAATTTTGGCTTGGTCCCAAATGCACGGAGATGAATCTACCGCGACACGTTCCTTGGTGGATTTATTTTCAACTTTAACTCAAGAAAAGCAGAATCAGGAATTCATTGCGCGGATATTAAACTACTGTACTTTACGAATTGTTTTTCAATTAAATCCGGATGGAGCACAGGCCTATCAGCGCGAAAATGCGGACGGATGCGATTTAAATCGAGACGCAATGACACAAAATCAACCTGAGAGTCAAATACTGGCCGATTTAGTCGCTCAATTCAACCCAGACCTGTGTTTAAATTGTCACGATCAGAGGAGTTTATATAGCCTTAGCACGGGAGTCAATCCTCCATACATATCGTTTTTAGCGCCAACTATTGATGAGCATTCAACGCTCACCCATGCGCGAAGGCAAGCGATGAAGTACATTAGTTCTGCACATACCTTGTTACAATCTATGGGATTTGACAAGGTGGGAAGGTATGACGAGTCCTATTGTGTCCATTGTTTTGGTGATTATTTTCAGTCAAAAGGAATTCCAACAATATTAATTGAATCAGGGTTTATTATTGGGGACCAGGAACGCGAGGAGTCACGTTATGTGGTTTATATCGCTCTATTGGGAATTCTTAATGGTATTACTGCGGGCAACGAGCGCTTAACAACAGAAAAACAATATTTCGATATTCCAGAAAATCTGAATATCCTTAGAGATATCGTGCTAAAGAATGTCCCTTATAATGGAAGATTAGTGGATATCGGACTTCAAAATCGTTTGATTTTGAACCAAGGTCGCTTGAGACAAGAGACCTATGTCCACGATATTGCAAATCCCGGAACCATTTTTGGCTACGCTTCGCAAGATTTGAAGGCAGAGGAAATATTGATAAATTCTCACGAAAACGATTTCGAAAATAAAATAATCGCAAGTATTATGTTAAAAAAGTCCGGTTTATTGATAAAAATTGAATAATCCACAGGTTTTATCTTGAGACAGTTCTATTTTTGTCAAAAAAATGAAATGAGCAAGATTAAACTTGACGAAACAGATCACGACATCCTCGAGATGCTTATCGAAAATACGCGTACACCGTTTACGGACATCGCCAAAAAGCTAAATATTTCGGCTGGGACCGTTCACGTTCGAGTGAAAAAAATGGAGGAGTCCAATATTATAAAAGGCTCTTCGCTTGTGGTTGATTACAAAAAA
>DDCS01000192.1 GCA_002335345.1 Flavobacteriaceae bacterium UBA2000
CGGCCCCATTGCCTATCGTTAAAATTTTGCTCCAAACCAGCATTAATCCTTTAGATGCGCTCTAGCCTAGAACGTTGGCGGACTGTTTAGTCGAGTCCGGCTCTCCAGGATTCCATGAAGTTGGTAAGATATTCTCCCGTCTTTTTGAAAGAAGAGACTGCACTTTCCATGGCGGCAAATTGTTGAGTGTAGCGAGCTCGCGTTGTCTCCATAGCTGTCTCAAGTTTTAACAATTCCTCTTCATAGTCTGTAATCTCAGTGCTGTAGGTGCTTATTTTAGTGTCTATGGCACTTCCTGGTAACAAGACAGTTTTGGAAAAATCTCTGAGAGACTGTATTAGGCTCGCTCCGATGTATATCTTAGTATCAGGTGCGCCACTCGATGGAACAATGTTTATTCCAAGCGTGTTTGTGCTATCACCTTTGAAGATTCCATTTTCAAGAACCATGGTGGCGCCGTCTAGCGTTGCGCCAGAGAAGGTTGCGCGGTCGTCTGCGCTTGTCAAAGATAGGTCATATGTCCCAGCTTTGTAGAGGCTACCCGTTCCGGTTGCTTTGATGAGGCCGCTTCCACTAGTTACTCGATTTTGTGTTAAAGCTGCAAAATCGGCGGGGTGTTCCTTGAAATATGCTGCAAATTTAATGGTGTCTATACTCAGAGAACCGTCTAACTCAGTCATAACACCGAAATTAGACAAGAAAATTGGGTCATCTTTGTAGTTTGCAATCGGAGTCGTTGTAATAGACTTCAAACGATTTATGTATGACCTAACAAGCGTATCTCCCCTTAGCGGTCCGCCGTCACCACCACCAGCCCCCATGGCTGTCATATTAGTCATTGACGTACGAAGTGTGTTTATTTCAGTTACGAAAGAAGTCAGCGTTTGTAACGCCTGCTGTTCATTGTAAGCTGCTCCAATTTCCACGTTGCTTGAGCTGGTTTTGGTAAGACCGAGCGTTACGCCGGGAATTAAATCTGAAATTGTGTTGGTTGGCCGGGTTATTGCGATACCATCAAGAGTAAATGCAGCATCAACGCCAGCAACAACTTGTTTCGCTGAGTCAGTTGATGCAGGGCTCTCAAAATTGAGTTGAGATATTGTTGCGTCAGCCGCCGTTCTTGCCTCAATTCTAATTTGCTTATTCTCTCCAAGGGCAGATTTGACCATAAGTGAGTAAGCATTTGTGGCGGTCTTGATAACTGTCGCAGTCAAATTCATGTCAGAAAAATTGTTAATCTGCGATGCAATATCTTCAATTGTTGTTGATGCAGTCATAGTTATCATTTTTTGAAGAACACTTGTGTCTCGTGTAAAACTGTCGCCGGAATAGTCTCCAATCGAGAAAACAAGAGTCCCGGCCTCTGGTACAGCTGCAGTAGCGCTTGAGAACCCGCCGAATGATAGAGTGTGGGATGCTGCGAGTGTGGAAACGGTGACGTTATGGACGAATGGTTTTAAAGTTCCAGTAGTGTCAGCGGTCACCGTCACTGCTGTTGATGATGAGGCGGTGACGAGAGCATTTTGGTTTGTGAGCATCGCTAGATTAGTATCAAATGTTGTAAAGTCACTTTTTACTTGACCCAAACTAGATATCGATACGTTTTTTTCTTCTACTTGTTCATTGATTTTGTTTTGTTTTGGTAGAACCTCGGCATTGACCAATGTATCAACAATTTGGGTCGTGTTTAACCCACTACCAGCATTTAGCGCACTGATGTAATCGACGCGCTGCGTTGGTGTCGTAACTGCTGTAGTTGCAGAGGTTGAAGTAGGTGTTGTCGCCATAAAATTCCCGTCATCCCCCAAAAACTGTGATGGATGCAATTTCTATGCCGGTTTAATCGGCCATAAATGCTTGATCTAAACCAGGTTTTGTGGCTATGCTTTGTTACCTAGCCGGGCAACAATTCGTAGGTATGTCTATGAATATATTACGGCAGAAAAATCAAACATTTGAGCAATGTAAAAACATGCTCGCCTTGTTAGTGTTGAGCGGGCTTTTCGGCGTGCTTATTTCACTTGTCGCAAATTACTTTGTGATGACAGTTAAGTGGTTTGCTACATTGAGAATATTTAGCAACTCATTTTTTGATATCAATGGTTGGTCGTTTGCTCCCATCCTATGGCTTTTCCTCGCTGTCTTTGCATTGGACGTTATACGAAGAACCTTTGATATTACTCGCTGGCACGGCCCTGCAGATGCCGTATATGCATGTCACCGCACTGATAATGAGTTAGACTTAAAACGGGGCATCGGCTCAACTCTTGCAGCGCTTATTTCCTTATGTGGCGGTGCCCCTGTTGGTCAATACGGCCCACTTGTAAATTTTGGCGCAACAATTGGTAGCTTTGTTTCTCAGTCTTTTAACGTAAGATTTTTCACCCCAGAAATATTGATGGGATGTGGTGTCGCGGCTGCAATTTCCGCCGGTTTTCATGCGCCTATCGCTGGCATTATTTTCGCCCATGAAGCTGTTTTAAGACATTTTTCGCTCAGGGCTCTGGTCCCAATTGCTGTAGCAAGTGCGACCTCTGCGGCTTTTGGTAATTGGGCATTTGGTGGGTCTGCTTTATTCTCTCTGAATGTGCAAGCACCTGAGCTTTTGCCGCTGATGCCAGCCTTAATTTTGAGTGGTGTAGCTTTTGGGTTGGTTTCTTTGGTTTATATGAAGTTGATTTTCTTTTTTGTGGCTATTCCGCCCAAATTCAAGGTCGGGTATTTGCCTTTTGCTCTAATGGCTGCATTCATAACTGGAATTTTTGGAATGTTCTTTCCTGAAGTATTAGGCTTGGGTGTTGAAGTTATTTTTAAATTTATCACAGAAGATTTTGGTATTTGGGCAATCATCACTCTGTTGGGTCTCAAAATATTTTTGACAACGCTTTGTGTGGGTTTTGGTATCTTTGGCGGCGTTTTTTCTCCCGCTTTATTTATTGGCGCTGCAACTGGCCAATTTATGTCAAACTTATTGGGTTATACTGCCTTGCTCAGCACCACTTCGATTCTTGCAGTCAGCGGTATGGCTGCCGTCGCTGCTTGCGTTGTTGGGGCGCCCCTCGCGGTAATCATGATTATTCTCGAACTTACAATGTCTTATGAATATGCAATTGCGGCTCTGGTATCTACTATGGTTGCAGTAATGATTAGTAACAGTCTCTATGGACATTCATTTTTCGACAAGCAGCTGGAGCAGCGCGGTATAGATTTGTCTCAGGGGCGCGGCAATCTTGAGTTGATGTTGAAAAAAGTTAAAGCAATTGTCTCTCAGGATTACCTCGTTGTCTCTAAAAATGAAAAGATATCATCCGTGATCAAAA
>DDCS01000074.1 GCA_002335345.1 Flavobacteriaceae bacterium UBA2000
CGCCTCGTCTGATTTCCTTGCGGAAGTCGACAATCGCAGGCGATGGCAGCTGCTATCGTCTACGACTTCACGGGCCATTAGCTCAGTTGGCTAGAGCACCTGCATGACGCGCAGGGGGTCGGGGGTTCGAATCCCTCAGCGCCCACAGCAAAAAATCCTGATGTATCCATCAGGATTTTTTGTTCAAGCTGACTCAGATGTTTTTTAAAACCTCGATTTTAACTACATTTGAAACCGCTTATGGGTCATTAACTCAGTTGGTTCAGAGTGTTACCTTGACAGGGTAGAAGTCACTGGTTCGAATCCAGTATGACCCACATTTCAAAAAAAATCCCAGGGCGAGGCTCTGGGATTTTTTTTGCTTTATTGTGATGGTCAATATTCGATGAGGCAAAGTGGATCGCGCACAATCTTGGATCATTGTTTTTTGGCCTCATTATACGCAGCAGGTCTATTCCCTAAATACCACACTTAACAGTCGTTCTAGGGCCATGCCTCTAGATCCTTTAATTAGGATTGTGCCAGGTTTTGGAGGTTGATCAAGCAAATGTTGTTCCAGTGCATTGTAATGGTCGAAGCACAAGGTCTGCTTTGGATTGTGTTTTGTTTTACTAAAGTTGTCCCCGGCGAGGTAAATCTGATCAAAACCCAATTGTTCAGCTAGGTTAACGATTATTTGATGTTCGGCGGCGGCGGCTTGTCCAAGTTCGAACATATCCCCTAAAATAACGACTTTGTGGTCATGGGATGTTAATTGACCAAAATAATCCAAGGCAGCCTGCATGCTGGAAGGATTGGCATTATAGGCATCCATGATTAAATTATAAGGCCCTCGCGTAAGCCCTTGAGATCGGTTCATGTGCGGTGTGTATTGTTCTAAAGCCGCCTTAATATTATCCCAAGGAAGATTGAAATATTCGGCTATTTCTGCTGCGGCGATGACATTTGGGGCATTATAAGCGCCAATAAGTTGCGTTTTAATGGTTCCTTTTGGGCCTGACAGGAGCAATGTAGGATGGCTTAGTCTATCTTCCGAGTTTATGGGATCCCTATGATCTTCAGTGAGTAGATGCCATTGCATATCTGCATTGAGTACGGTACGCTGCAGCTTTTCTGTGCGCTCCATTTGTCGGGTATCTGTGGCTTGTACAAACATTCGACCTGATGTTGCGGTAAGGTAATCGATGAGCTCTGACTTCCCTTTGATCACTCCTTCTACACCGCCAAATCCTTCTAGGTGGGCTTTGCCAAAATTGGTGATATAACCATAGTTAGGCCTGGCAATTTTACATAATAATGCAATTTCCCCTTGATGATTGGCGCCCATTTCCACGATCCCCAGTTCCGTATTTTTAGTCAAGCGCAATAGTGTTAAGGGAACACCAATATGATTGTTTAAATTACCTATAGTCGCTAAACAATTTAATTTCTGGGATAGGGTAGTCTGCAATAATTCTTTGGTGGTGGTTTTCCCATTACTTCCGGTCAAAGCCAGTATCGGTAAGGCTAGTTTTTCTCTGTGATAAGTAGCTAAGTCTTGCAATGAGGCTAGCGCATCTTCTACCAATAATATTCGGTCCCCATAAGGTTCTAAGAATTTGGCAGCACTTAGAGTTTGGTCATCCATTAGGGCAAATTGAGCGCCCGCTTCAAAGGCCTGGACCACAAATTTATTGCCATCGAACGTCTCCCCTTTGAGGGCAACAAAAAAGCATCCTTTGGATAGTTTACGGGTATCGGTGCACACCGCGGAGCTCTTTAAAAAACAGTCATAAATATGAGGTAATTCAGCTCTTTTTGTCATGTAACTAAAGATATAAAAAAACCCTTCAACAAAGGTTAAAGGGTTTTAATGAGATAACAGAACAACGAATTAGTTATTACGTGGTCGTTTGCCTTTTTTAGATTTGCTCCCTAATCGAGACATAGCGCAACGGAAACCGATGTAATCGGTGGCCATATCTTCTGGGAAGTAACGGCGCTGTGCGGGATCCAACCAGTAGTCACGATCTCGCCATGACCCCCCTTTGAAAACGCGCACTTCGTTGTTCACCAGTGAGGTTCTTTTAGAGGATTTGTCGTATTCGCGAACAAGATTGCCTTCATCGTCCGCACTCACTTTGTGCTGCGGTGAATTATACATTCTCTTTCCGTCGGCAACTTTATTGTCGTCTTCACCACCAAAAGACTGGTAGTTTCGGGTCGACTTTTTATCACCATCTCTAAAATCGCGGTTATCGCTTTCTGAGAAGTTTGTGCGTAAGTAAGTTTCGTTTTCGTCAACAGGTACTTTGTAAATTTCGCCTGGTAGATCGCGCGCGACAATTTTACCGTTGCTGAGTGTATCGTATAAAATTGAGTCTACACGCACCACCATAACTTTTCCGTCGGAGTCAATCGCATTTTTGGTATAAATATTACCGCGATAGTAGTTGAAGTCATTAAATTCATCATCAACTATAGGGCGATATACATCAGCAACCCATTCAGCGACGTTACCCGCCATATCGTATAAACCGAAATCATTTGGTTCATAGGAACCAACCTCTGCCGTTATGTCCGCGCCATCGTCACTCCAGCCAGCGATTCCGCCGTAGTCCCCATCTCCTTGCTTAAAGTTTGCCAATTGGTCCCCGCGACTGCGTCGATCTGAAGAACGCGTGTATTGGCCTTCCCAAGGATATTTCTTTTTACCGCGATAAATGTTGTAATCGCGAATACCAACAAGTCCTAAAGCAGCGTATTCCCATTCTGCTTCGGTAGGCAGTCTGTAATCGGGCATTAAGAGTCCGTCTTTGTTTTGTACGTAAAGGTTCGTGCTGTCTTGGCTTCTTCTGGCTAGGTTTTCAGAATATTTTCCGCCTCTTGTAATCGAATCATTGCCGCCGTAAACTTTGGTCGGCGCGGCGAGATAGGTTTCAGTGCTAAATCCTGATCCCGGTTCATTATTAAAACGCGCTCCCCGTGTCGTGACTCCATTTTGCTCAAGAATTAACTCATTGACGCGATCGGTACGCCAGTTCGCAAACTCAACAGCTTGAATCCAGCTTACCCCGACCACTGGGTAGTTCGCATAGGCTGGATGACGCAAATAATTATTGGTCATCACTTCATTATACCCTAAACGGTTCCGCCATACCAACGTATCTGGAAGAGCTCCGGCGTAAATGTTTTTAAAGTTTTCGTTCGTTGGAGGAAACACATTTTTCAACCAATCAAGATATTCCAAGTACATGAGGTTGGTCACCTCAGTTTCATCCATATAAAAAGACTGAACGTGTTGTTGTACTGGGCTGTTGTTCCAGTCGTGCATTGGATCATCTTGAACACGACCCATGGTAAAGGTGCCGCCCTCTACAAAAACAAGCCCAGGGCCTGTTTCTTGTTCTCTTGTTTTTGGATCATACTGAAATCCACCTTCTTTTGAATTTAAGGCCCAACCAGTGGCTCGAGAACTGTTCGAATAATCACGTGATTTGCTGCAGCCGATTAACGAAGTTGCAGTCAAAACCAATACACATAGCTTTATTCCAAAGTTTTTGTTGACGTTCATAGTATCTTAAAAAAGTAAAAATATTGGGATCGCAATATACTAATTAACGCGTAAAGCACAATATTATTTTTCGATTTACAAAATCGTGCTTAAGCGAAGAGATCCAAGGGATAACGCGCGGTATTTGGATTTATTTTACCCAAGGGGTATTTTTGAAAAAACAAGTGGAAACTTGTTATACTAAGCTTATATTTGAAGCGTTATGCCAATGATGAAGGGAAAAGCCTTTTTGATGTTGTTTTTGTTGATGGGAACCGCAGTTTTTGCGCAATCCAAAACGATCAATTTGCCTTGGTCTGCAACGACAAAAAACACCAAATTATCTCAGCGCAGTCCCATGCAAACCAAGATCGGTCAGTCCCTAAATTTAAGATGGGATGAACAAGGGCCAATGTATTACGAGCGTTGGAAGGATCAGTTACCCGCTGATACCGCTTCAGTTCGTGTCAGTCGTGTAGTTTGGGGCGAGCTGAGTTCGGAAGACAAAAGGAAACTTCAGGGGCGTGGAGTACCTCAGACCTTAAAAGTTAAGTTAGTTTCTTCCAAGGCGCGCGATCAGTGGTATACCACAGTGATTTTTAATCCTTTTGTTCGACACAATGGTCGGCTTAAAAAAGTTCAATCTTTTGAACTGGATTATCGTTTTTCGTCTCAAAAAATGGGCCACCGTGTTTCGGCGATAACCAATTCTGTTTTGTCCCAAGGAAGTTGGTATAAATTTGAAATAGATCAAACCGGTGTTTATCGTTTAGATCGATCCTTCTTGAGCAGTCTTGGGATGAATCCGGCTGCGATCAACCCGGATTTACTCAAAGTATACGGCCATGGCGGTAAACCATTACCCTTATCCAATAGCGACCCCCAGAATTTCGATTTGCCTGAGGTGCCTATAAAAGTCGTGGGCGGTGAAGATGGGCGTTTTGATTCTGGCGATTATGTTTTGTTTTACGGTCAAGGGATTATGGGTTATGATGCCGAAAATGACAGCCATTTTAATCCCTATGCCGAAACGGCTTATTATTTCATTACCGCTGATGGCGCTCCCGGATTGCGTATAGAACCTATGGTTGAGCCTACAGCAAATGCGGAGGTAATTTTTGAGCAATATCAAGAACTAAAATATCATGAACGCGATGAGTACTCACCGGCCAAAGTGGGGCGCCGATGGTTTGGAGACCGATTTGATATCCAAAATCAACAGGAATATAATTTTAATTTTCCTGGACGAATAGCCTCTGAGCCCGTTAAAGTTAAAGTTCGTGCTGCGGCCGCTTCAGAAGTACCCACCAGCTTGCAAGTAAACGTCAATGGCACCACTGTAGACCCTTTGACCTTTAACGCGATCAACGATCCGACTTTACTCAGTGTAGATTCGTTCGTTCAGGACTTCCAACTTTCAGGAGAAAGCATTAACGTTTCGCTCAATTATAATAATTCGGGCAATCCATCGAGTATTGGTTATCTCGATTATGTGCAGGTTACCGCCACCATGCCCTTGCGCGCAAATGGGTCGAGTTTTGTCTTTTTTAACCAGGAAGCCTCAAGCAGCAGTGGGGTAGGCCAGTTTAGCATAAGTCAAGCACAAAACATTCAGGAAGTATGGGCCATTGAGACGCCCTATAATGTGCGTTATAAGCTGAATGATCAGCAAGGCGATATTTTTTCATTCAAAACCATACTGGGTACCAAGGCCAATTACGTGGCTTTAGTGACCGGAGACTTTCTTGAGCCAAGACGTTCGGATAATGCTGCTGTAGCCAATCAAAATATTAAAGGGACTATTTTTAACGGCCCAGGCGGTTTTCAAGATATCGATTACATTATTGTGACCCCGAGAAGTTTAGTCGCTGCTGCTGAGCAATTGGCAAGCCATCACAGAATGCGCTCAAATCTCAGGGTTCGCGTGCTCACTACAGAAGATATTTACACCGAATTTAGTTCGGGAAAACAAGATATTGGCGCGATTCGAAACCTCGTGCGTTATGTCTATGAGAACGCGAGTTCTTCGCAGGAGAGAATTAAGTACCTGTGTTTGTTTGGGGACACCTCGGTCGATTTTAAGGACCGCTTATCCGGGAATAATAATATGGTGCCCACCTACCATACCCTTTCTAGTGTCGATACCTTTAATTCATTCATGTCGGATGATTTTTTTGGGATGATGGACCCCGACGAAGGGACTATGTCTTCGGCGCATTCTTTGGATGTTGCCGTCGGGCGTATCTTGGTTGATGACCCGGGTCAAGCTCAGCGCATAGTCTCCAAAATAAAATCATACAATGACGAAGCGTCTTACGGGTCTTGGCGAAATAATTTTGTGATTATTTCCGATGACGTTGATATCGGATGGGAGTATCGTGCTTTGGAAGTGACCCTTGATTCTATCGCAGATCGCGTGAGTTTTGAGAAACCCTTTATCAATGTAAAAAAGATTCATACGGATGCCTACCAACAGGAAACTTCGGCAGGAGGAAATCGTTACCCAGAGGCTCGTGACGCCATAGAAAATGCCGTTGAAGTAGGGGCGCTAATTGTTAATTACTTTGGTCATGGTGGAGAAGATGGCCTGGCAAAAGAGTTTATTTATACCAAAGAAACTGCCCAAGAATTGCGCAATGAGGAGCGATTGCCTTGTTTCGTTACTGTGACTTGCGAGTTTTCGAAGTTTGATAATCCGCTACGGGTTACTGCGGGAGAACTCACTTTTTGGAATGAGCAAGGGGGAGCAGGGTCATTAATCACCACCACGCGATCGGTAAGTGTCACCTTGGGGGTAGATTTCAATACTTTATTGTCTGAATATCTTTTTGGTTTTGGACAGGATGTGCCTCCAGCCCCGGCAGAAGCGCTTAGACTGACTAAGAACCTTATTGGGTCGAATAACAAGAGGGTTATTTTTTACATTGGCGATCCGGCCATGCACTTGGCTTTCCCTAAAAAGCAAATCAGATTAACGGCGATAAACGACGCGCCTTTGGGATTAGCAAACGATACATTAAAAGCACTAAGTCGCATTAAACTCAGCGGGCTTGTTTTAGATCCAGAGGGCAATGCCATGCCGAACTACAGTGGAATTCTTCAAGTGAAGGTTTTTGATAAAGAATTACAGCGTTCAACTTTAGGAAATGATGGCATTCGCGATAATGGTACAGATTACGATGGCGATGGAAATACAACGAATTTGTTGTTGATGGATTTTACCACATTAGGGGAGGTGCTTTTCAATGGACAGGCTACAGTAAATCAAGGGTCCTTTGATGTAGAATTTATCGTTCCGCGAGATATTCAGGTGCCTGTTGGGCAAGGTAAAGTGAGTTTTTATTCAAAGCGCGCGGGCGTCTTTGAAGATCAGGCGGGGTATAACTTAAATGTCTTGGTCGGGGGGCTGAACGAAAATGCGCCTCAAGATAATGTGGGCCCTGAAATAGAGCTCTTCATGAATGATGAAAACTTTATTTCCGGCGGGACCACAAATGACAATCCTATTCTTTTGGTCAATTTAAGTGACGATAGCGGCCTGAACACAACCGGAGGAATCGGTCATGACTTAATCGCGATTCTTGATGGCGATTCGGCCAATCCTTTTGTTTTGAACGAATATTATCAAGCGAACGTCGATGACTTTTCAAAAGGAAAAGTTCAATTCAAGTTACGTGATTTAGAAGATGGGCCGCACAGCCTTCAGGTGAAGGCTTGGGATACCTATAATAATTTCTCTTTAGCAACGATTGATTTTATCGTCAGTGGCGGAAATGCCATCAAAATTTCAAGAGTCCTGAACTATCCGAACCCATTTGTCAATTACACCGAATTTTGGTTCAATCACAATCGACCCTTTGAGCCTTTAGACGTCACCGTACAAGTGTTCTCTGTTTCTGGAAAGTTAGTCTGGAATCATCATCAAACCGTAATGACGCAGGGGTATCTGTCCCGCGACATCATTTGGGACGGAAGAGATGATTTTGGAGACAAAATCGGAAAGGGCGTTTATGTCTATAAACTGACTGTTCGTTCCTCAATATCCGGCGAAACGGCCGAGAAATATGAGAAACTGGTCATTTTATAAATAATTAAAAAAGTATATTTGTCAAAATTTATTCAATATGAAGAACGGATTGTTGTTAGTTTTTTCGATGATGATGTTAGTGCAAAATGCCTTTGCACAAGAGGAGATTCCGCCACAACCCATAACCACCGGGGTGCCTTTTTTACTTATTGCTGCTGATGCTCGTGCCGGCGGTATGGGCGATATTGGTGTAGCGACTTCGGCCGATGCCTTTTCGCAACAATGGAATCCATCAAAATATGCGTTTTCTATAGCAGAATCAGGTTTTGGAGTGACCTACACCCCTTATTTGAGCAGTCTTGTTAACGATATATTCCTGGGCAATTTAACCTACTTTAACCGCATTAACGAGCGCAGTGCTTTTGCTGGTAGCTTTAGATATTTTAGTCTTGGTGAAATTGAATTGCGGGACACCTTTGATCAAGAACCACTGATTCAAAGCCCGAACGAATTTACGTTTGATTTAACCTACGCCTTGCGTTTGGGAGATCGTTTTTCAATGGCGGTTACGGGGCGTTACTTGCGTTCCGATTTAAAAATCCAGGCCTCTACTGAGGATGCCTCTGCGGCCAGTTCTTTTGCCGTAGATATTTCCGGGTATTACCAAAGTGAGGAAGTGGCTTTTTCTGATTTTAATGGTCGTTGGCGAGGAGGATTCAATATTTCTAACATTGGACCGAAAATCAAATACGATGAAGTCGGTCAAGAGAACTTTTTACCCACAAAACTCGGTTTAGGGGGTGGGTTTGATTTTA
>DDCS01000031.1 GCA_002335345.1 Flavobacteriaceae bacterium UBA2000
AACCTTGTTTATTTTTGATGAACCCACCACTGGCCTCCATTTTCATGACATAAATAAATTACTGCGCTCCTTTTATGCGTTACTGGATAAGGGGCATACCGTAGTGGTCGTGGAGCACAATATGGATGTGGCCAAATGTGCTGATCACCTTATTGATTTAGGTCCAGAGGGCGGAAAAAAAGGGGGAACTATAGTGGCACAAGGACCTCCAACAGAGATCATAAATTCGCTCAAAAGCCTCACTGCACCCTTTCTTAAAGAGCGATTCACACAATCGACTTAATAAAGTTTTAAATCGTCATTTCTTTGATTATGGCCGCTAACGATTTGGTGAGGTTTCTGCGCTCGTAGGGCAGATTAGAAACGTGCTGTTTTGTATGTGGCGCGCTTTTTTTATACGCCTGATAGGCCTGATATAGATATTCTTCCACCCCCTCCAAATCCCCTTGGACAAAATAGACACCCGCCTGGGATTCTTTTAAAATTGGTTCAATAGCCCCTTTTGGAGGGCCTAAGGCTAAAATTGGAATAGATAAGGCGAGGTATTCAAATAATTTTGCTGGAATTATATGATGCGCATCGGCCTCATTGCGCTCGCTTAACAAAAGCAATTGACCCCTAGCCATGGCTTTAATTGCCTGGTCATGACTGCAATTAGGCCATTGCACAAGTTGTTTGGAGAGACCTTGATTTTTAATTGAGTCGAGAACACCTGAAGCAATGCCCCCGGTGAGCTCAATTTCCAAATCCTGAGCAAAAGACTCAAGTCCCTTAAGCGCTTTTTTATTCGCAATCAAATTGGCCAAGGCCTGCCATAAAACCAGTGGATTTCTGGGCTCCATAAGTGTTCCCACATGGGTGATGCGAAATTTATCGTTTGATCCCGATTCAGCGTTACTCAAACCCTCAAAATCTGATGCGTCAAAACCATTGGTAATCACCGATACGGGACGAGGTGTTCTCCATTGAAATGACGCTGCTGTAGGTTGGCTTGTTGTTAAGATTCTATCGGCAGATTCTAATACTTTTTGCTCCAAGCTCAGGTGTCGGCGCTGGGCCCATCCCATGAGGTTAAGGGCTTTGTGGTAGTAAATTTCTGTCCAGGGGTCCCGAAAGTCAGCCATCCACTTCACAGCGCGTGATTGTTTGAGTTTATGACCGATTAGATGCACGCTGTGCGGGGGGCCCGTGGTGATCACCAATTTTATCTCTGGATGCTGCGCCAAGTAATTTATCAGATATTTTACCGTCGGCTTCACCCAAAATATGCGGGGGTCAGGAATGAACAAATGCCCGCGTACGGACATCAAAATCCGCTCAAGAAAACTTGGATTTTGTGTATTAACCATACCCCTACTTATGGATTTTGATTTTTCGGGAATCAACTGATTCATCATCCGAGCTGGCTCAAATATGGGCACGCTCAATACCTGTATCTCCTCTTGAATTTCTTGATTTAATGCTGTGTCTAATAGGGGATAATTAGCATTTTTTGGACAAACCACTACAGGTGTAATCCCAAATTCTTTGAGGTATTTTGCAAACTTTAACCAACGCTGAACCCCAGGTCCTCCTGCTGGAGGCCAGTAGTAAGTCACAATTAAAACTTTGGTCTCTTGGCTCATTTACGCATCTAGCTTAGTCCGATATTTTCGATACGCACCAAACACAAGAACCAATAAAATCAGTAGAAATAAAAGGGTGCTTGATAAACTAATGAGCTGACCTGTATGGACAACTTCTGGAATAAACTCAAAAACAATGTCGTGCGCTCCGGCGGGAACAATTAAAGCGCGTAAGACATAGTCTGCCCGAAACATCTCAGCGGCTTGCCCATCAATAGTAACTTGCCATCCATGGGGATAATAGGCTTCAGAAAATATGGCCACACGCTCTTGGGCAGCATTCGAGCGATAAACCAACCGATCTGGTTGATGCCTCACTAATTCAATGCGATCACTATTAAATAAGGTCGTCGCTAACTCCGGCTTTATCGGCTTTGGCCAACGAGGTAATTCCTCGAATTGTTCCCTATGAACAAGGGCGGTCTTTTTTAGATCATACCTACCGATGGCTAAAAGCTCTTGGTTAGCCGAACTAAATTCGATTATTGAATCGACAAACCAAGCTGCACCATATCGATCCGAATTAATGCTTGCCTCTGATCCTGTAGTGCCTTCGTTACGCGTAATAATGTATTTTACATTAAACATATCGAGCACTTGATCATTTGACCCTTGCAAATAGAACTCATATAAATCCATCATACGACGCGGTTTTGCTGCGTGATATCCTCCTAATTGTCGATGAAAAAAATTGGCCCTGGCCGAATTAAACGGCGCAGAAGACTGATCAAAAACGCGAAAATAGGAAGTGTCCCGTTGGATTGATAAATCCACCTCACTGGCTTGAAAAGGTCGCTCAATCAATCTCTTTTGAACAAAATCATCAGCATTAACATAACGCCAATCCACGGAAACCAGATCAATAGCAGAGAGCACAATAAGACTTAATACCACTGTATTTTTACTGATTTTATGTTTCAAAAACGACCAAAGAAGAGCAAAAGAGAAAAGGGCAAGAATCAGTGTCCGCACTGTATCATAGCGCATTAATGATGCCCGGTCTAAACGTATGGCTCGGACAAAATCCAAGCCGAGTTGATCCATGAAATATCCATCATAAGGCCCAGAGAATTCCAAGAAACCATAAGACGCTCCTAGTAACAACAGCAGTGACCCAATCACGGTAATCGCTGCACGTTGTAATTTTTTCATAAGACTGATCGGGTTTTCTTGAGCCTGCTTCATCAATGAAACGCCCCCAAGAACCGCGATCACCGGCATTAAAAATTCAATCAACACCTGAATGGAGGAAACGGCTCTGAATTTGTCATAAAGCGGCACATAATCGATAAATAGATTCGTCAACCATTGAAAATTCCTGCCCCAAGACAACAAAAGGGCCAGTACCGATACCGCCAGAATCCAGGTTCGTAAAGGGCCACTGATGATAAATAATGCCAATATAGCTAATGTGATGACGACACCGCCGATATAAGCAGGAGCGGCTACTATGGGCTGATCGCCCCAATACATCGGTATTTGTTGGGCAATTTCTTGAGCCTCTGATCTACTGGCACCCATAGTGCGAAGCGCTGAAACCATCTCTGAATCTTCAGGCAGCGCTTCTTGACTTGAGCCCCCCATAAATCGTGGGATCCATAAATTAAAACTCTCTAAAGGCGCGTAACTATATTCAGTAATATAATCGTAGTCTAAACCTTCATTTTGAGGCAAAATTTCTCCCTCTGGATCAATAGTGACCACCGCGGGGCCTCGGGTCGACTCTTTTGCATATTCACGAGTGGCTAAAATATTAGTGGCGTTAAGCCCTAAAGCAAAAAGCCCAGAGGCCATAAGAATCCCTGTAGCTCTGGTAAATCCAATAATTTTATTTTGTTTTAATGCATCGATCCCCATGATCACCCACAAAAGTACCACGGCCATCAAAAGATAATAAGTCATTTGATAGTGATTGGCCATCAGCTGAAGTCCTATCGCCAATGTACTTAAGATAAACCCACTTTTATAACGCCCCTTTAACGTCCATAAAATCGCAGCGATGACCCAAGGAAAATAAGCAATAGCATGGGCCTTTGCATTATGACCCACTCCTAAAATAATAATTAAGTAAGTAGAAAACCCGAAACTCAATGCCCCAAAAACCGCCCAGGCCTTGGGTACTTTTAGAGAAATCAGTAAAAAGTAAAGGCCAAAAAAATACAAAAATAAATAGTCCGCAGGTCTGGGTAAAAACCGCAAAGTTCTATCGACATATTTTAGACCGTAATAGGCGTATTGAGCACCGAGTTGATAGGTCGGCATTCCGCCGAATGCTGAGTTATTCCAGTACGTTTCTTTCCCTGTTTGATTTCGATACGCGATACTCTCACGCGCCATCCCCTGATATTGTGCAATATCACTTTGAAATAATGCACGACCGCCCAGTACAGGATAGAAATAGGCCAATGAAACAGTGACAAATAGCAGCAGAATGGGCAAGTGCTTTACCCCGTTTAGCCCCCTCTTTTTAAGTAATGAGGCAATATCATTTGAAGAACTCATCTCTTGGTTTGAATTTGTTCGAATTTAAGAAAAAGAATGCAGTATATCCCCTTGCCCGACTTTGGATGTATTATCCTTTCGGGCGCTCATAACCCTTAACCAACTGATTACTCCTCTATTTCCTCAAAATCAATATACTCCCCGACCACCTTTTTAGATCTTGGGGTACTGGACTTGTTTGTCTTAGTCCCAGGTTCTTTTGTCGAAAAGGAGTCAAACGAAGAGGCGTCTTGAGAACCAAACGACTGATTTGAACCAAGGGCTTTTTTAAAAATTTGTTTCATCATCCATGGCAAAATTTTAGGGAACAACCAGCGCATCATGAGCTTGATGGCGTAATAAATCCACAGGATAATGAGTACGGTTTTGAGGAATTCAAACATGAAGTATACTATGTAACAAAAGTAGGGATTACGGCTTAAAAGTAGGTTTTAAGACTATTAAATAAATGATAAAATCCGCTATCTTTGAGTCAAATGATTGCCATGAAAAATTACTGGACCATACTCTTTCTCCTTTTCCAGGGCCTCGTATTTGGTCAATACACAGACATGCTCAACTCAAATCGACCAGGTGGCTCGCAAGGCGCTTTTTCGGTGGGCACAGGCGTGTTACAGTTTGAATCTGGGATGAGTTTTGGTAATGAACAACACAGTTTGCGGTATACGGAAACGGGGATCTTTAACTGGGATTATACCATACGTTACGGTTTTTGGAAGGAAGCCTTAGAAATTAGTCTCATGGGAGATTTTCAGCGAAATTCAATTACATACACCCAAGGGGCCATAGCTCCTGAGACCCTTTCAAATTTTAAGAACAATACCATAGGGGCTAAATATTTGATTTATGATCCATACATAAAACAAGAGCAGAATGGGCCCAATCTCTACAGTTGGCGCCAAAATAATCGATTTCAATGGCGAGATTTTATTCCAGCGGTAGCCCTTTACGCCGGGGCAAATTTTGATTTTGACAATAACCCCTTATTGCCTTATAACGAGGCAACAATTAGCCCTAGACTGATGTTGGCCACCCAAAATAATTGGATTGGTGGATTTGTCTTTGTTACTAATATTTATGCAGATCGATTTACTACAGATTTTCCAACTTACGGCTATACGTTAACTCTGACCCATGCCACACATGAGTATTTTTCAATTTTTGTTGAAAACCAAGGGTTTAAAAGCGATTTTTATGCCGATCAAATTTTTCGGGGAGG
>DDCS01000186.1:0-6213 GCA_002335345.1 Flavobacteriaceae bacterium UBA2000
AATGAAGATTGTGGACAAATGAGTGCTTGGTATATTCTCAGTAGCCTAGGTCTCTACCCAATGGCCCCGGGGAATCCTGAATATTTATTAGGGAGCCCGCTCGTGGATCGGGCCGAAATCCAGGTCGGCGATCAAACGTTTAAGATCATCGCTTACAACAACGAGCGTGATCATCCTTATGTACAGTCCGTAAAACTCAATGGGGCGTCATGGGACAAATCCTATATCCCGCATAGCGCTCTAACCCAGGGCGGGGTCTTAGAGTTTTTTATGAGTGACGAACCCAGTGATTGGGCGACCGCTTTAGAACAAAGTCCCCGCTCCAGAATAGAAGCCTCTCAAGGTGAGGTTTTAATTGTACCTCCGTTTATAAAATCAGGCACTACAGCCATAAAAGGAAGCACGACGGTCGTTTTAGATCAAGTGAATGATTCGGCGCAAATCTTTTATCGTCTTAACGACGCGCCAAGTAAAAAATATGACACTCCTATTGTCCTTCAAGACGATGCAGTACTCCGTATTTATGCCCAGGACAGTCAAGGCAACAGAAGTTCCGAAGTCAGCACGAAATTTATAAAGATTGACCCATTGCGCACCATAACGCCTAAAACGCCCTTTGCTAACCAATATAGTGCAGGAGGCCCCTATGCCTTAATCGATGGGTATTTTGGGTCCAATGATTTTCGCACGGGAACTTGGCAAGGCTATCAGGGCGTAGATATCGATATCACCGTGGATCTCGGTCGTGTGCAAACGGTGAGTGAGGTATCGATTAACTTTTTGGAAGATCAACGGAGTTGGATTTTCTTGCCTACAGCCGTGGAGCTTGCTGTAGGACTCGATGAACAAACCAAAACAATAGACAAAATTGAGCTCCCAGAGATTACTCCAAGAAAGGAATCGATGCAAAAAACCATAAGGTTTTCACTTGATGGCAGCCTTCAGCGGTATATTCACTTGAAAGCAAAAAATTTCGGAACATTACCGCCCTGGCATTTGGGTTATGGCGGGGAGGCTTGGTTATTTGCTGATGAAATAACAATCAAATAAATTATGAAACGCAGAAATTTTATTCAAAATACAGCCTTGGGTGGTCTTGGCGTCGTCGCAGGATCCACGGCCGTAGCTGGGAATCTTGAAAATACTCAAAATAAAACGCCTGAGCGCGCATCGACGGCACCCTATCAACTTCCCTTAGTGATCGCGACATGGAATGTGCCTAACGCGACAGAGGCCGCATATAATGTCTTGAATAATGGCGGATCAGTCCTTGATGCCGTAGAGCAAGGCTGTCGCGTTGAGGAGGCTAATGAGCAGGGCCAAAGTGTGGGGATCGGCGGTTTGCCTGATCGTGATGGCAATGTGACTTTAGATGCTTGTATTATGAATTCTGAAGGAGATTATGGCGCTGTGGTCTACCTTCAAAATATCAAACATCCCATCTCTGTGGCGCGCAAGGTTATGGAAGAAACCCCGCATGTAATCATGGCGGGCAGTGGTGCAGAGAAATTTGCCCTAAGTCAGGGGTTTGAGCGGGAAAATTTACTCACTGAAGCTTCAGAAAAAGCGTGGAAAGCGTGGTTGATCGAAGCAAAATACAAGCCCATAATCAACATAGAAAATCACGATACCATAGGCATGCTCGCTGTAGACTCAGCCGGGAATATCGCAGGGGGGTGCACCACCAGCGGGCTGGCCTATAAAATGGCTGGTCGTGTCGGAGATTCACCCATTATCGGTTCAGGCTTATTTATCGATAATGAAGTGGGTGGGGCAACCGCTACGGGGCTTGGAGAAGAAGTCCTAAAAACGGTAGGGAGTTTTTTGATCGTAGAACTTATGCGTCAAGGGCGCAGTCCACAAGAAGCCTGTGAAGAAGCGATCGGTAGAATTGTTTCTAAAAATAAAAATTACAAGGATTTTCAGGTCGGTTATATCGCCGTAAATAAAAAGGGTGAAATAGGCTATTACAGCATACATGAAGGATTTTCGGCCACCTGCTACTGTGCGGATCAAAATCGAAATTATCCGAGTCCTTATTTTAACAAATCTTAAAAATTTGCCCGCAAAAACAATTGAGGGCTTTAGATTGCGTTTTGTTCAATAACGCATTCAAGGATTGAATTAAATTGATTGTTTGGCGATTAATTATTGAAAAAATGATATTTATCAATAGCAAGTGGTTTTTTTTCGCTAATTTTGTCGCTTATAAGTAGGTTGATCCCTCTCGGGGTTAATCAAATTTGGGGCGAAAAGTCATCACACATGTGGTGACTTTTCATTTTATACCCCCTCAAGTTTCTCTCAGATTTAGTGGAAATAAAGTTTGACCAAGAGGGCATAAGTTTTGTAGCTTTAAGCCTTAGTACTGCACCCTATGGATTCTAAAAAACGACTTTTTTTGATCGATGCTTATGCCTTGATTTTTCGCGGATATTATGCTTTTATTAAAAATCCGCGTATCAACAGTCAAGGTCTTGATACCTCTGCTATTTTGGGGTTTACCAATTCACTTTTGGATGTGATCAAACGAGAGCGCCCTGAATATCTTGCCGTGTGTTTTGATAAAGGAGGAAGTGAGTTACGGCAGGAACTTTACACGGATTACAAGGCGAATCGAGATGAAACCCCGGAGGCGATTAAAATAGCGGTCCCGTATATCCAAGAGCTTCTCGAAGCCATGCATATTCCAGTTATTGTAAAATCTGGATTCGAAGCCGATGACATCATAGGAACCCTAGCTAAGAAAGCGGAAAAAGAAGGGTTCGACACCTACATGGTCACCCCCGACAAAGATTTTGCCCAATTGGTTTCGGAACATATTTTTATGTATCGTCCTGTTTTTGGGGGTGGTTATGAAACGTGGGGCATACAGGAAATTCAAGCAAAATTTGAAGTCGAGCGCCCAGAACAAGTGATCGATTTACTGGGGATGATGGGTGATTCTGCAGACAACATCCCTGGCTTCCCTGGTGTTGGCGAAAAAACAGCCAAAAAATTTATACAAACCTATGGCTCGCTGGAAGGGCTACTGGCCAATACTCATGAGCTCAAAGGCAAAATGAAGGAGCGGGTTGAAGAAAACGCAGAACTCGGCCGATTGTCCAAGGAACTCGCCACAATACTCCTTGATGTGCCGGTCGATTTTGAGCCAGAAAAACTCATTATGGAGGCCCCAGATGTACCAGCAGTGACCGCGTTATTTGAAACTCTAGAATTTCGTCGACTCACTCAAAATTTTATCAATACATTTTCGCAGTCAGACCCTTCTACAGAACATCCGCAAGGAACCGCTCGATCAAATTCTAACACGGACACTAAAATTAATGCTGCCGCTTCGGAAAACAGCGAGCCGTTACCCCCTGCTGGTTCAGGACAATTTTCGCTTTTTGATCAAGTTCAAGATCAGGTAAATTCAGCCTCTAGCAGACAAGGTTTAGACAATACCAGCCACCACTATCAAACCGTTACTCCGGGAATAGCGCTTGATTTATTGATCAATGCATTATCAAAACAAGAAAAAGTCGCCGTACATCTTTTGACCGATATCGATGACGCCATGAACGCATCCCTGATCGCTATTGGACTCAGTTACCAAGCGCACAGCGGATATGTATTGACGCTTCCCCAGGACAAAAATGCCGCGACGACACTCCTTCGGCAACTCAATGCATTTTTTGAGGATGCGAACATTGAAAAAATTGGTCAGCACTTAAAGTCGAGCATCAAGATTTTATCTCGGTATGGGGTTCAAATAAAAGGGCCTTTATTTGACACCATGTTGGCTCATTATCTGATCAATCCCGACATGCGCCACGATCCGTTAGTTTTGGCCGAAAACTATCTAAATTACAGGCCTATAAATCCAATAGACTTGATCGGAAGAGCTGGAAAAAATCAAAAGTCCTTTTGGGACTTGAGCACCGAAGAAGTCACGAATATCACTGCCGAAATGGCCGATATCACCCTTCAATTAAGCGATTATTTTTCGGACGAATTAAGTCAGGCAGCCACCATAAAGCTCTATCAAGACGTAGAAATTCCATTATTGCGTGTTTTGGCCGATATGGAACTCGAGGGCATCAATTTGGACACTGCATATCTCTCCGGTCTCTCGCAAACTTTAGAGACGGATATTGCCCGATTGCAAGGCACTATTTTCAAACAAGCAGGGACCGAGTTCAATATTGCCTCTCCCAAACAACTGGGCGAAGTTTTGTTTGAACAAATGAAATTGGTGGATAAGCCAAAGAAAACCAAAACAGGTCAGTATTCGACCGCTGAAGATGTATTGTCCTACCTAGCCAAGGACCATCAAATTATTCGTGACATTCTTGAATTTAGAGGTCTGTCAAAGCTCAAAAGCACCTATGTCGATGCCCTGCCTAATGTGGTCAACAAAGAAACTGGGCGAGTCCATACGGACTATATGCAAACCGTCGCCGCTACGGGACGCCTTTCAAGCAACAATCCGAATCTTCAGAACATTCCAATTCGGACCGAGCGAGGACGCGCCGTGCGCAAAGCATTTATCCCGAGAAATGAAGACTATCTCCTGATGGCCGCAGATTACTCCCAAATTGAACTGCGCATTATTGCCGCACTCTCTGAAGAAAGCACCATGATTGAGGCATTTCAACGCGGTGAAGATATCCACGCCTCCACAGCAGCGCGCGTCTTTGGAATTCCGATTGAGGAAGTGACTCGAGAGCAAAGAAGTCATGCCAAAACAGTGAACTTTGGCATTATATATGGCGTTTCGGCTTTTGGTTTGAGCAATCAAACCGATTTAAGCCGATCAGAATCTAAAGAGCTCATAGAAACTTACTATGCCACTTATCCCAAGCTCAAAGCCTTTATTGGGACACAGATTAATTTTGCCCGGAACCACGGTTATGTCCAAACTATTTCTGGCCGACGCCGTTATCTTAATGACATCAACAGCCGAAACGCGGTGGTTCGCAGTGCTGCAGAACGAAATGCAGTCAACGCGCCGATTCAAGGGAGCGCTGCAGACATCATAAAAATTGCCATGATTGACATTCATAAAGCGCTCGAGCAAGGCAATTTCAAAAGCAAAATGCTGCTTCAGGTCCACGATGAACTTGTCTTCGATGTTTATCGACCTGAAATGCAGGAGTTAACGCAATTGGTGTGCCAACACATGCAACAAGCCTACCCCTTAGCGGTTCCACTTGTGGTCGATGTTGGCCAAGGGAGTAACTGGCTTGAGGCCCACTGATTTAGCCCTATTATTCGTGGCGTTTAACTTTTGGCCTGTTGTGGTTTGTATTTACAATTTTTAGACTTACATTTGCGGCCCTCAAAAGAGGGAAATTCAATGATTATTAACTATTTGACAAAAAACTGAATGGACACATTAAGTTACAAAACAGTATCTGCCAACAAAAACACTGTAAATAAAGAGTGGGTTTTGGTCGATGCGGACGGCCAGGCATTGGGTCGTCTTGCCAGTGAAGTTGCTAAGCTACTTCGTGGAAAACACAAACCAAACTACACGCCTCACGTTGATTGCGGGGACAATGTAGTGGTTACTAATGCAGCCAAGGTAAGTCTATCTGGCAAGAAATGGGAATCTAAAACTTACATTCGCCACACAGGTTATCCTGGAGGTCAGCGATCGTTGTCGGCAAAAGAATTGCTCGCTAAAGATCCTGCTCGTGTTGTTGAGAAAGCCGTTAAAGGTATGTTGCCAAAAAACAAATTAGGTGCTGAGTTATTCCGCAACCTAAAAGTTTATTCTGGTGAAGAACACGGACAAGAAGCGCAAAAACCGAGAGTAATTAACCTTAACGACAACAAGTAATGGAGACGATTCACAAAATTGGACGAAGAAAAACCGCGGTTGCACGTGTGTATATTTCTAAAGGAAAAGGAAACATCACGGTCAACAATCGCGCATTTGATAACTATTTCACAACACCTACCTTGCGCTATAAAGTAGAGCAACCGCTTGCCTTAACCGATAATGAGAAATCATTCGACATCAAGGTAAACGTAAAAGGTGGCGGAATTACAGGACAAGCAGAAGCAGTTCGCTTAGCGATTGCCCGTGCTATGTGTGAATTAAATGAAGAAAACAGAACGGTTCTTAAGCCAGAAGGTTTATTGACCCGTGACCCGAGAATGGTGGAACGCAAGAAATTCGGACAGAAGAAAGCCCGTAAGAAATTCCAGTTCTCTAAACGTTAA
>DDCS01000186.1:6236-6394 GCA_002335345.1 Flavobacteriaceae bacterium UBA2000
CCCGGAACTGCGAAATGACTATGTTCCTATATTTATTAATCAAGCTGTTAACGCCTTTGGACGCCAAAAACAATCCAAAGTGTGTGTTAGTTTAGCATCTAAACCACAAGTCCTCTTGGGTTGCTATCTAAACAGAACGTAAACTAAAACAAAATGGC
>DDCS01000030.1 GCA_002335345.1 Flavobacteriaceae bacterium UBA2000
CATTGCAGAGACTTAAAAACTGCTGATAGGCATGGTCTGGGTTATGAATAATGGCACCCTCCTGACCGCGGGAAACCAGTCTTAAATCGCTGTGATAACCGCGATCGATAAAGCCCTCAGACCAAATTGTATGTTTTTGACCTTGTGGCGGCGCTTTAAATAGCACCGAATACGGGGCAGTAATAATTACGGTTTCTCCCAAAACTTCCGCAACGGCTTCCAAAAATATTCTTCCGAGTTCTGAGTTGCTGGCTAGGTCGTGATAAAGAGCCCCATGAGGTTTCACGTGACTGAGTTGCGTGCCGTGCTGACGAGCAAAACGACTTAGTTCGTGGATTTGGGTGATAAGCGTATTTTTGAGCACCTCGGGCGCCATATCCATCGATTTTCGGCCGAAATTATATCGGTCAGGATAGGAAGGGTGGGCGCCGATGGCCACACCATGTTCAAGGGCAAAATCGATACTTCGATTCATGATTTCAGCGTCGCCGGCATGACCTCCGCAAGCAATATTACATCGAGAGATATGCGGCATAATTTGCGCGTCATTGTTCATGCCTTCACCTAAATCGCAGTTGATATCCATTTAATGAAGTATTTGTAAAACACCGCTAATCCCTTTTAATCCCACCACAAGCGTCACGATAAAGACAATGATTCCAAGTATATTTTGAACTGTTGTATTTGTAGCCTGGTTCATTATTGTTCGTTGATTGATTAGCCATAAAACTAGGGCGGCAATAATAAAAATAAGGGTGCCATTTGCTACTTGTGCTACCTGGATTAGTGTGATCGGCTTTATTTGTATGGTCGCCAAAACCACACCAACCAGAAGCACCAATCGCCAAACTAATTTGAATCGATTATTGTTTAAGTCTGTAGACCAGCCCAGGCAGCCACAAGCCACGTAGGCCGCGGCAAGCGGAGCTGTGATGGCTGAGGTCATACCAGCGGCAAACAAACCCACACCCATGAGCAACGTGGCCATAGCCCCATAAAGTGGACTCAGCCCTTGCGCCAAATCTACGGCGTTGTTTATTTGAGTAATGCCGGAACCCGCAGCACATATAACTATGCTCATCGAGACAAGTCCCCCCAGACCGATAGTCCAATAAGTGTCTTTTCTGAGCGCGGGCAAGGATTCGATAGTATGCCATTTTTTACGCACCAGCGAAGCGTGTAAGAAAATATTGTAAGGCACAATGGTCGTGCCGATTAACCCAATAATGGTCCAAATGCTTTTCTCAGGTATCGTGGGGTGGACTAATCCGGCCAGTAAATCTGCTATATCGGGCTGAATGATAAGGGCGGTAACGACAAAAGACAAACTCATAAATAATACGAGTACGGTCAAAATCTGGGTTAAACGTTTGTCGCTATTTTGAGAAAGGACGATAAAGGCACCCGAGCCCAAGGCCAGTGCAGTAATATTGAAACTCAGACCAAAAATCTTAACGTTCATAGGCCCCATAATGGCCTCTAATCCTAAAACACCACCGCCGATATTTCCTGCTTGGTAAGCTGTATTGCCCAATACAATCGCTAACATAATGAGCCATAAGGCAGGTTGACGCCAAAATGAATTCTTAAGATGTTGCCTAAGCAATTCGGCCAAACCTTTTTGAGTCATCAATCCGATACGCGCCGCCATCTCTTGTAATACCATTGTGGCTAAGGTCGACAACAAAACCGCCCACAATAAGGCATATCCAAAAGATACCCCAGCAATAGAACAAAGGGTCACGGTGCCGGGGCCGATAAAGGCTGCAGCAACGATGACTCCGGGACCTATATTTTTAAATGGATTCAATGACATCGGATAGTGTTTTGTCGGGTTAAAAAATTATCAGGACTGGGCTAAAGTTTTTACGGCGGCTATGAAATGATCTAATTCTTCGAAGGTTGTAAAGACATTTGGGGTAATCCGACAGCCTTTCACATTAGCATAGTCTATAGCTACGGTAAATATTCCATGTTCATTGAGCAGTCGATCCGCCATTTGGGCCGGAGTCATGTTGAGTAAACCAATATTGCCAATTCCACACGCTCGATCTGCAGCATTTGGCGTGTTGATAAGGATCCCGGGGGTGTTTTTCAAAGCTTCCATCCAATACGACCTTAAGGTGCCAAGTCGTTTTTCTTTGCGCTTTATTCCAATCCAATTTAAATAATTAATGGCATCATAAATACCTAAGGTGATATAAGCAGGGTGGGTGCCTAGGTGGTTTAAACGCAATATATTGTTCGGATCTTTTTCATAATCCGCGAGTAATGGCCAAAGCTGAGCAATGCGTTTAGAGTCGATGTATAAGAGTCCATTGCCTAGCGGTGCTGCGAGCCACTTGTGGAGGCTTGAGCCATAATAATCACAATTTAAGTCCTGTATTTTAAATTCAAAATGTCCGATACAATGGGCTCCATCAACCAATACCTCAACCCCGTAACTGTGGGCCATGTCACATATTTTACGCACCGGTAAAATCTGCCCCGTAATGTTAATCATGTGACAGACCATAATCATTTTAGTCTGCGCAGTGATTTTCGATTCATAGAGTGCAACAATTTCTTCGTCACTGGATGGATGATTCGGCACCGATATGATATCCTGAGTTAACTCGTAGCGGTCTGTGACTTGTTCAAACATGACTTTCATGGCCCCATAGTCTTGTATTGCATAAATGACATGGTCCCCCTTTTGCCAAGGATATCCTGCGATTACTAAATCTAGGGATTCCGTGGTATTGCGTGTAATGATCAAATTTTCTTGTGGGCAACCCATAAAATCAGCAAGACTCTTAGCGATTTTATGGCGATCTTGGTCTAACTCCGTGCGCATGTAATGCGCTCCCCGGAGATTGACATGACTCATGTTTTGTTTGAGCCCGTCAAGCGTTGGTTCAGGGATAATATTATAATAGCCACTTTCCAGATTTATGAAATCAGGAACTAATTTATATTGACTGCGCACCTCTTCCCAAAAAGATTCTTCTGATCCCTGCCAAGGTTTAAAATCTGGCATAAGTGTTTCTCGTGCAATTTTTTGTGCTTTGGGGTTCGTAGTCCTTTGGCCAATATAATGTCCATTCGACGAAGCGATAAAGTTTGGAACACTAAAAGGCAATAATCCAAATAATGAAGCCTTTTTAAGAAAACTGCGCTTATCCATTTAATGATGTGGTATTATGTTTAACGTTAAGAATGGCAGATTGCAATTAAATATAGTCAATATCAGTGATTTAGGCAATGTTAAAGGGCTGAATAGATTTGCGTATCTTTAAGCTGCTCACAAACGATTAATAGCAGCTAATGCAATTTTGTTTGCCTTTAAAATTGGAATAAAAAAGTTTTAAAAATGAATAATGCTTTTTGCTCTTTTTCCCGTGTTGGCGATTATTACTATTTGGACTTAAAACAGAATTAATGAGATCTATTAAAATTTATTTAGCGGCATGGACCCTGCTAAGTTTCGGGATTATTGAGGCCCAAAGTGGGGAGTCAATCATCATCCCCGGCCCGAATTCTATTGATTCGCTCACCGCGGGCTATCCCAAATCCAAAGGGTTTATCCAAAGTTATTTTAAAGCCGAAAAAGATAAATTAATGTGGGCGATTCCAGACAGTATTCTCGGGCGGGATTTACTTATGGTCACTCGATTTACTCAGTTGCCCGCAGATTATTCTGGGTATACCAATGCTGGGAGTAAAACCGCAGAGCGTGTTGTGCGTTTTGAAAAAAGAGCGGGATCTCTAGTGCTTAGGGAACATTCATTCGTAAATATTGCCGATGCTCAGGACCCTATAGCGGAGTCAGTTCAGGCCAATAATTTTGCGCCGATTTTGGCTGTCTTTGATATAGAAAATGATGATGAAAAGCATTATTTAATTGAAGTTTCCGAATATTTCTCAGAGGATTCTCCTGGGTTTAATATTATCAATGAGTCCACCAAAAAAGAATACAAAATTGGCAGTTTGGATAAATCAAGGTCGTTTATTGATCATTGCCGGAGTTTTCCCCAGAATGTGGAGGTCCGCCATACATTGACCTTTAAAGTGGGCGAGCCCCCACGGGGCAATAGAACAGGAACGTTTAGTTTT
>DDCS01000100.1 GCA_002335345.1 Flavobacteriaceae bacterium UBA2000
AGAGGAAAGTTTGCATTATGAGACCCTAAAGCATACGGGGGAATTTCCGATCATCGGGGTCAATACCTTTTTGAGCAGCAAAGGATCCCCAACCATAATTCCCTCAGAAGTGATTCGGGCGACCGAGCAAGAGAAACAGCTTCAAATAAACACCGTGCGCGCCTTGCATGCAAACAGGGACGCACAACTCAAAGGAGCTTTAGCGGCCTTAACAGTGGCGGCTAAAAACAATGAGAATTTGTTTGCCGTACTCATGCAGGCCGTCAAGGTGGCGTCTTTAGGGCAAATTACTCGTGTGTTGTTTGATGTAGGGGGGCAATACCGCCGAAATATGTAGTCCTTAATTTAGAACATAAGGGCCCAAGTGCGCTGTAGCTTGCGGAATTGTCTGAGCTCTTTTCTAAACAGAGGTAAAAATTCTTTACTTTGAATAGGGCTCTTTTCAAGTCGATCACAGGTATAGAAGAGCTTTTTTGTTAGGAGTTTAACCCGTTTAGCGTAGCGTCTTTTGTCCTCGGCGTAAGGCTGATTTTCTGCACGCAGAATCTCTGGGACCAGACTACAAGATTGTTGAATAATATCTCCTGTAAAATAGATCTCTTTGTGCTCAGGCCCATGAAGTTCCGGTCCGATGAGGTCTTCAGTGTAGAGATAGGACATATGACGCGATAAGGTCAAAATATCGAGGGCCTTGTAATACAATGGCGGATAATGTAAACGATGCGACATTTTTTTTTTCATAGCCAATTCTGAGGTAAACAGAATTAATCAAATTTAATTTATTGGCGCCCATCAACACTTAATGATTTAAACTAAAAATTAAGTTATCATTTAAAATTTAAGTTTTTTTAATTAAATTTCGGTAACTTTTAATAATTTTTGAAAATAACATGGATCTATTAAATCGCCGTATTCTCCAATGTCTCCAGACGAATGCCCGCTATTCTCATGCGGAAATAGGGCGAATAGTGGGGATCAGCTCGCCAGCGGTAAATGAACGAATCAAGAAAATGGAGGATGCCGGGATCATTAAAGGTTATCGCACTGAGGTTTCTTCTTTTGATTGTGGCTATCAATTGCGGGCCATTATTACCGTGCGTGCATTCATGGGAAAACTCAAACCATTTTTAGAACAAGTCAAGAGTTTTCCAGAGGTCGTGAATTGCTATCGGATTACAGGAAATGAAAACATTGTTATGGAGGTGGTTTTAATCAACCAAAAACACCTCGAGCAGTTTATTGATAAGCTCATCCTTTTTGGTGAGACCAAAACACAAATAATTTTATCCAAAGTTGTCGATCATCATCCTATAGTGCCCCAATTATGAAGTCTTTTTATACCACGCTCTTCTCTTATTACACCACGCTGTTATTTTTGAGTTTTCTGGGGTTACATGCTCCTGTTAATGGCCAAAACAAGGAGCGTATTGTTCAGGAAATTCAAAACTATCAAGACGCCATGGATCGCGAATTTGCGGATCCCGAGCAAAGTATTTTAAAACCAGAAGATTTAAGCCAATTCAAAGGACTAAACTGGTATCCAATCAACCTGGATTATCGGGTAACGGCGCGCCTGGAATCCACACCAAATGCAACGCCTTTTTTAATGCCCACCACAACGGAGCGTCGGCCAGAGTATGTTCAATATGGCATTTTGTATTTTACGATAAACAATCAAGAATTACAGTTGCCCGTCTATCGGAGTGCTCAGGGGTATGACGATCCACAATACGCCGATTATTTGTTTTGTCCCTTCACGGATTGGGCCTCAGGTGATGGGGCTTATGGAGGAGGTCGTTATATCGATTTGCGTATTCCAGAAGGGGATCGTATCATTTTAGATTTTAACAAATCCTACAATCCCTATTGCGCGTACAATGAGCGTTATTCTTGTCCCATTCCACCCAAAGAAAATGACTTACCCGTGCGCATAGAAGCAGGGATTAAAGCCTTTAAGGAATACTAAACGTGTATTTAGTCCCGAATAATAATTGGGTGGCCTGTCCGGCGGATACGTTTATTGTCGGCTGAGCCAAAGGCCTAAGAAGACCGCAGCGACGCCCAATATCAGGGTTGAAGCCATATAAACCAGGGCATGCATGGTGGCTCCATTTTTTATCATATTGACTTGTTCTAAAGCCAGAGCGCTAAAGGTGGTAAATCCGCCGCAGAATCCTATGGCCAGAAGCAGGCGCAGATCGGCTTCAAAGTGGGGCCATTTGATAAACCAACCCATCAAAAGCCCAATGAGTAGACTCCCGAGAATATTGGCACTAAAGGTTCCGGCTGCCCAAGGATAAAATTGATTAAGCCAGCTACTGAGCCCATAGCGAAGGGCAGTGCCTAATCCACCTCCAAGGAACACTAAGACAATATTTTTAATCATGAAATCAACGTTCTAAAGCAATTGACCTTCCTTTGGGATATCGAGCTAAGATAACTAATTTGTCTGAGCAGTGGAGCGGCCCTGGCCAACCTTTAGCCATGATCGCTCTGTTTTTTGAGAAGATTGACTTGCGAATCAAAACTTTGAGCCTTAAAATAAAATCAAAATTTAACTACCTTTAGGCTTCAAAAATCACCAAAAATGAAACAATATCTTTTTAGTGCCGTATTGCTCGGATTATTGACCTTAACCAGCTGTGGCGATCAAACCACTCCGCAACAAGAAACAAGCCTTGAAAATAATGTGGATCAATTTGCAGACGTAAAAGTTCTGCGTTACCAGATTCCAGGTTTCGAAGATTTGACGTTAAATGAGCAGAAGTTGGTCTATTTTATGACTCAAGCCGGACTCGAAGGGCGCGATATCATGTGGGCGCAGAATTACAGACACAATCTTGAAATTCGCAAGGCATTAGAAAGAATATATGTTGATTTTCCTGGAGAACGCAATAGTGAGCAGTGGATGGCCTTCGAGACCTATCTAAAGCGCGTCTGGTTTTCAAATGGGATTCATCACCATTACAGCAACGACAAAATCATGCCTGAATTCCCAGCAAAATATTTACAAGAATTGCTGATTGCATCTGGAGCGACCTTGGAAGGGGAGGCCTTTGAGGTGATTTTTAATGATAAAGACAACAAAAAGGTTAATCTGAGTAAAGACGCCGATATTGTTTTAGAAAGTGCGATTAATTTTTACGGCCCCGATGTGACTGCTCAAGATGTAGAGGATTATTACGGGTTAGTAAGTGTAGATCCGGAACGTCCAATTGAAATTGGACTTAACACCCGATTAGTAAAACAAGATGGCGCTCTAGTAGAACAAGTTTATCGCAGCGGCGGACTCTACGGGGAAGCCATAGATCGAATCATTTACTGGTTGGAGCAGGCGGTAACCGTGGCAGAGAATCCAGCTCAGGCTAAGGCATTGAACCTTCTTATTGAATATTATAAAACGGGGGATTTGCATACTTGGGATGAATATGCCGTAGCATGGGTTAATGCCACTGAAGGAAATATAGATTGGATCAACGGTTTTATCGAAGTGTATAACGATCCAAAAGGTTATAAGGGTTCCTATGAAACTATTGTACAGATCAAAGACTTTGATATGTCCAAAAAAATGAGTGTGCTTTCTGAGCAGGCACAATGGTTTGAGGATAATTCACCGCTGATGCCTGAACATAAGAAAAAAGAGGTTAAAGGGGTTTCATACAAGACTGTGGTCGTGGCCGGAGAATCTGGTGATGCGTCTCCGAGCACGCCCATCGGCGTTAATCTACCGAACAATAACTGGATCAGACAAGCCCATGGAAGTAAGTCGGTCTCTCTAGGAAACATTATTAATGCCTACAACAATGCAGGAGGCAGCGGTCGTTTACAAGAATTTGCTCATGATGCAGAGGAGGTCGAATTAGAGGAGAAATACGGGACATTGGCCGATAAATTACACACCGCCTTACACGAGGTTGTGGGTCATGCTTCGGGACAAATAAACCCTGGAGTGGGCACCCCAAAGGAAACGCTCAAGAGCTATAAATCAACAATCGAGGAAGGCCGTGCTGACTTGTTTGGACTTTATTATCTTATGGATCCAAAATTACAAGAACTCGGTTTGGTTACGGATTGGGAGGCTACTGGAAAAGCAGCCTATGACGGCTATATTCGCAACGGATTGCTCACGCAGCTCATACGTTTGAATTTAGGGGATGATGTAGAAGAAGCCCATATGCGCAATCGTCAGTGGGTCAGTGCTTGGGTTTTTGAAAAAGGCCAGGATCAAGGGGTTATCGAGCGTGTATCGCGCGATGGTAAAACGTATTATGACATCAAAGATTACAACAAATTACGCGAACTATTTGGTCAGCTATTGCGCGAGACCCAGCGGATCACCAGCGAAGGAGATTACGAGGCCGCCAAGGCACTTGTGGAAGATTATGGTGTAAAAGTAGATCAAACTTTGCACGCTGAAGTCCTTGAGCGCAACAGCAAATTTACCTCTGCGCCCTACAGTGGATTTGTCAATCCAGTTTTAGTGCCCGAGCGCAATGCGCAAG
>DDCS01000033.1:0-474 GCA_002335345.1 Flavobacteriaceae bacterium UBA2000
TGTCACCAAAATGGATTTAAACCCAGATGTGGATATCTCCAGCCTATCCGGTGGCTATAAGCGTCGAGTTCTACTGGCCCGCGCTCTGGTCTGCAAACCGGACCTGCTGCTGCTCGATGAGCCGACCAACCATTTAGATGCAGAAAGTGTCCATTGGCTAGAACAACATTTGGCACAGTATAAAGGCACCGTTATCGCGGTAACCCACGATCGATATTTCTTGGACAACGTTGCCGGCTGGATTTTGGAACTCGATCGCGGTGAAGGGATTCCTTGGAAAGGAAATTATTCTTCTTGGCTTGAGCAAAAGTCCAAAAGACTGGCCCAAGAACAAAAACAAGCCAGTAAACGTCAAAAAACGCTTGAGCGCGAATTAGAATGGGTACGCATGGCGCCCAAAGGACGCCAATCCAAACAAAAGGCCCGTTTGAATAACTATGAAAAGCTCATGAGTCAAGATCAAAAGCAACTTGA
>DDCS01000033.1:520-4395 GCA_002335345.1 Flavobacteriaceae bacterium UBA2000
TTACTTTATGAGTCTTTAGATTTTCAATTGCCCCAGGCGGGAATTGTTGGCGTAATTGGTCCAAATGGTGCGGGAAAGACGACGATTTTCAAAATGATTATGAATGAGTTGGCCCCCGATGAAGGAACCTTTACCGTGGGACCAACGGCAAAAATTGCTTATGTGGACCAAGCCCATGCCAACATTGATCCCCAAAAGACCATTTGGGAGAATTTCAGCGATGGACAAGAGCTTGTGATGATGGGGGGACGTCAGGTGAATTCTAGAGCTTATTTGAGTCGTTTTAATTTTTCAGGAAGCGAACAAAACAAAAAAGTGGATAAACTTTCCGGAGGAGAGCGAAACCGCCTTCATTTAGCCATGACCCTTAAGGAAGAAGGTAATGTTTTGCTTTTAGATGAGCCCACCAATGACCTTGATGTCAATACTTTACGTGCTTTAGAAGAAGGTTTAGAGAATTTTGCGGGTTGTGCTGTAGTGATCAGTCACGATCGTTGGTTTCTTGATCGAATATGCACGCATATACTCGCCTTTGAAGGGGATAGCCAGGTTTACTTCTTTGAAGGCGGATTTAGCGATTACGAAGAAAATCGCAAGAAGCGTTTGGGGGATGTAGGACCAAAACGAATCAAATACAAAAAACTCATACGTTGATCGATCACGAGCAAATAAAGGTCATTGCCTTTGATGCAGACGACACGCTTTGGGAAAACGAAACGCTGTTTCGTCAGGCTGAACAGCGATTTTGTGAATTAATGGGTGGTTTTCTGAACGCAGCCACCTGTGAAAAGGAACTTTTTGCCATTGAGATGAAAAATCTACCCCTATATGGGTATGGCATAAAGCCCTTTACTCTTTCCCTGGTCGAGGCGGCTATAAGTTTAAGCGAGGGTCGCGTAACCAATGATATTCTTCAGAAAATTATAAAACTTGGACAAGACATGCTTCAAGCGCCCAATCCATTATTGGCAGGAGTCGATGAAGTCCTGACCAAACTTAAGGGGTCCTATCGATTGGTCGTGGCCACCAAGGGTGATCTACTCGATCAAGAACGTAAATTAGAGCGCTCGGGCTTAGCAAAGTATTTTCATCACATTGAAGTGATGTCCGATAAAAAGCCCAAGAATTATCAAAAGTTGGTGGCGCACCTCGACATTAATCCCCGCGAATTTCTCATGGTGGGCAATAGTGTCAATAGTGATATACTGCCGGTCCTTGAGATTGGCGCCTCTACAGTACACATCCCATTTCACACGACTTGGGCCCATGAGGTGGGTATAGAACCGATTGACCACCCGAAATACGTTAAAATCAATTCGATGAATGAATTGCGGTCACTTCTAGGTTTTTAAAGACCATGGGCCTAAGGGTTGCGATCGAGTTCCTCTTGAAAAGCCTCAATAAAGTCTGCCACGTCTTTGCCATAAACCAGACCGTGATGCACATGTACTGAAACCGGCATTAACCAACGTCCGTGGTTTTGCGTGATTTTCCCAAATGTTATTTTAGGACTACAGTCTTGACTTTCTAAATCTCGAGCATGGGTAATGCCGGAAAAATTAATCCAGGGAAGTGCCGAAAAGTGAACCACATTGTCTCGAGAAACGGATAAATCCAATCCCTTTGATTGGCGTACACGCTCAAATTCTTGCTTGGCTTCTGCTTCAAAAACACTAAAGTCTTTATTAAAGGCGACAAACGAAAAGCCAAAAGGCGCATGATCACGTGCAACAGTCATGGTTACATGGGTTGTGTCAAAAAGATAGACCTCGTTATTTAGGATGCGGTAACGCAATGCCTCTACCTTGTTTACGGCGATGATCGCTCGATGTAAATAGTGCATGAACACAGAGGAATTATCTTGTTTGCAGCGCTCTTTTAAGGCGGTTATATCCAATGAAACATTTACCCCGTGATAGGGTTCTTTAAACCTGGTGTAGAATTCGAAATGGTCCTTTCGATCCCAAGTTTGTAGGTCAATTTTTTGTTTCATTAGTCTTGAATTAATTTATTGAAGTTCAAAGTCGCACAAAGATACATAGCAATCAAAGAACCTGTCAAAAAAAAAATGACAGCCGAGGCTGTCATTTTAGCGGGTCGATCGATCACTTAACCTAGTACATGAATGTATTTATCTCGATCTTCCTGTGTGTACAATTCAGCTGACGCCCTAACATACTGTGAATAACTCCCCAATTACTATTTAAAAGATGCAGAAACCTCAGTGAATTGTTTTACGAATATCCGGTCATAAATGCAACCACGCAAGCAAACATGATTTGCTTTTATAAATCAAATCTCAGAATTTATAAATGCTCAGTAAAGTAGCTTATTGATTAGCGCCTCGAAAAAATTGGACGATAAATGCAATGATGATTACCGCAACACAACCGATTACATTAAGCCATAAATAGGGGAGTTTAATCACTTCAAAAAGATCTAAAACAAAAAGAGTGATAACAAAGGCTTGGTTAATCAGAGCAGCCCAAAAAATGGATGGCCCCTTGATCGGTCGTATAAAAAAGGCCGCCAAGAACACCCCTAAAATATTCCCGTAAAAGATCGAACCAATAATGTTCACTAATTGGATTAAATTATCAAACAGGGGTGCGGTACAGGCGACTAAAATGGCGATGACCCCCCAAATCAGAGTAAAGTATCGCGTTATTTTTAAATAATGCTTCTCGCTGTGTCCAGGGCGATGTCGTTGATATAAATCGACCGCAGTGGTGGCCCCTAAAGCATTAATTTCACTCGCTGTTGAAGACATGGCGGCACTCAAAATAACGGCTAAAAGTAGCCCAATGAGCCCTACGGGAAGTTGGGTAAGAATGAAATGGATAAAAACATAATCTTTATCATTTGTTTCAGCATCTTTGTCGGCGGCAAGAATTAATTCACGCGCCTCTTTTCTCAAGGACAATTGCCGGGTGTTTAGTGCAGAAATTTCTTTTTGCAACAAATCCTTTTGTGCCGGGTCTTCAGCGTCTAGGTAGGTTAATTGTAAGGTTTGAATTTGTCCCATTAACAGGTCTTTTTCTTGGTCCAAGACCTTGTATTCTGAGGCGTATTGGGAATCCATAACCATTCGCTCATTGGTGGGATTAAAATTCAATGGAGCGGTATTGAATTGATAAAAAACAAAGACCAAAACCCCGATTAAGAGAATGAAAAATTGCATCGGGACTTTGAGCATTCCATTCATAATTAAGCCCATTTGACTTTGCCGTAAAGTCCGGCCTGATAGATAGCGCTGGACTTGACTTTGATCCGTTCCGAAATAAGACAGCGCCAAAAAGCTTCCCCCAATAATTCCACTCCAGAAGGTATAACGATTATCGAAGTCGAAAGAGAAATCCAAAATATTCATTTTGTCTTGAGCCCCCGCAATCGTTAAGGCTTCGTCTAAACCAACCTCAAGAGGCAAAAAATTAAGGAGCATGAGGAAGGCCAAAAACATGCCGCCAAAGATGACCCCCATTTGTTGCTTTTGCGTAATATTCACCGCTCGTGTTCCTCCGGTGACCGTATAGACCACCACTAACGTACCAATTAAAATATTAAGCCCTACTAAGTCCCAACCCAGTACGGCAGAGAGTATAATGGATGGCGCAAAAATGGTTATGCCTGCCGCCAGTCCTCTTTGGATAAGGAAAAATACGGCAGTGAGTGTTCTGGTCTGTACGTTAAATCGATCCTCTAAATAAGCATAAGCCGTAAAGACCTTTAAACGATGATAAATGGGCACAAAGAATAGGCTAATAATTACCATAGCTATGGGTAAGCCAAAATAAAATTGGACAAATCCCATCCCGTCGTGAAACGCTTGTCCTGGGGTGGATAAAAAAGTAATTGCGCTAGCTTGAGTAGCCATT
>DDCS01000161.1 GCA_002335345.1 Flavobacteriaceae bacterium UBA2000
CCATTACATGTCACTACTAGCCCACGGTCATCGCGCCGTGGGTTTTTCATTGTGAATTGTTATCTGTTGATTTGATTGGCATACAAGGATTGTGATCCAGTTGCCTTTTAGGAACTGTACGGTTTTCTTCTAACCAAGAGTTTAGATCACGGCCCAAGTATATAATTTTGCGGCCAATCGAAATCCATGCTGGCCCAAACTTACGATACCTCCACTGGGCCAGTTTTTGTTTGGAGCCAATGAATTCCAGTTCGGGATCACCCAAAATGTAGGTGCGGTCATCTTTAAACACTTGTGTCATTTTACAGATTCCTCGGTGTTAATTACTCCCTGAGGATACTTGCTGTTGGTTTTCCATACATTCAGATTAAAAGACGATTACGCCGTTATTGCCCAAACTTTGCAATTACGCCGTTTTATCCAATTTTACCTCGTTCTCTTAATTCTAGAAGGAGGCGTTTAATTGAATCGGGTCCTATAACTTTGCCTGATTTTTTTACTAATAGTTCAGGATAACGACCTTCTAATGCTTTTACATAAATGGCATGTGCGGCATTAGCATCTTTTCGCATAGCATTGTTTCCCAATTCCACCGCTTGTTGATGCCAAAGTTTAGCAACGCGGTCCAACTTTTGCTCTCTTTTTAATTTAGCCCTTATAGGCTTTGCATCCTCCGCAGCTTGCAAAGCCTTTTTATTTTTTTGTCCAAGTATTGCGCTAGTTTCATGTTTGAACTTCCAGATCATTTCTGCGGTAATATACCCTGCCCGAAAAGGCCTTTTTAAGACGTAAGTCTCATAGAGGGCAGACGCAGCATAAAATTCTAAAGAATACGTTTGGAAATTTCTAAAAACATAAAAGGCAACAGCAGCGATGATCCAGTTGTTCCCAGCTTCCGTTTTAAACTTGTCCAGATGCACTTTATCAAAAGTAGACTCGACCACCCCTGTAAGTGAACCAGAACCTTCAAGAACCTCTGCCTCTACGAGAACTGCCTTACAGAAATCTGGAGTATCGGCTTGCGCAACATTTCGAAAATAATAATCTAAAACATCCGTGCTCGGCATGGGCAGCGGCCGATCTTCTTGCCCAGCGACAACCTTCCGAATTTCATCATCGCTATAGCCTGCGCATCGCCCATCCAATACGATGCTGTTTTCTGTCAATCCAGAGCTATAAGTTACAACGCATATCGGGTTTCCGGCGCTATCAACTTCATCAACCTTGTTCATGGGACTGC
The DNA here is from genome assembly GCA_002335345.1 of Flavobacteriaceae bacterium UBA2000. Taxonomy (GTDB): domain Bacteria; phylum Bacteroidota; class Bacteroidia; order Flavobacteriales; family Flavobacteriaceae; genus BACL21. Next base: position 1,241 of record DDCS01000161.1, read on the forward strand.
CTTCCAATTGAAATGACTTGAGCACCCTGCCCTGTTACAAAACCCGACCACTGTTCCATCAGTAACCGTCGACGATCCAGAAGGTCTGAGCGCGCATACGCCCGTTCTACATCCGAACCCACTTTATGTGACAAACTCATTTCAGCCACTTCACGCGGTGTATTAGTAACTTCAGATGTCCAAACTCGAAAAGTTGACCTAAATCCATGAACAGTGGCGTCTTCGACGTTCATCCGACGCAGAAGCATTAACATCGCCATGTTAGAGAGAGGCTTGTGGCGTTTCTGCCCCTCAAAGACGTACTCAGAAGCCATTGCCTTTAGTGGCTCTACAATCTCCAACATTTCATCAGTTAACGGCACCCTATGCTCAATATTTCCTTTCATCCGGCTCTCAGGACAGACCCAAAGGCGAGCCTCCCAATCTAGCTCGTCCCATCGCATACCCAGCACTTCAGATGTCCGCGACCCAGTCAGACAAGTAAACATTAATGCCTTGGCCGCCATTGCGTTGCGCATTTTCAAATCAGCATAGAAGGAGGGGACTTCTTGCCACTTCATTGCGGTATGATGTTTTGGCTTAGCAGTCACTTTAGGAAGCACCCGGGCATCTTTAATGGCAGACACAGGATTTTCACCGTCGCGAAAGCCTTTTGATTTTGCCACATCAAGAACCGATTTAATACGTTGAGCCAGCCTCCGCGCTGTTTCGTGCTTCTCTGTCCAGATCGGCGATACACACATCAACACTTCTGGCTGGCCTATACTGTCCACTGGCATGCGACCTATCTTTGGGAATGCGTAATGTCGCAGCGTATTAATCCACTGCTGCCCATGTTTGGGGTTTTTCCAAGTTGGCAATCGTTCAACGTAAACCTGTTGCGCGACTTCCTCAAATGTTGGTATTTTTTGCTTAACATTAAAGCGAGGGTTTAAGCCCTGCTTCGCCATCCGCCGATATTCTAAGGCGCGTTCGCGAGCTTGGTTTAGTGGGACAATATCAGTACCCCCTAATCCGAAGTCAGTTCGAAGCGGCGCGCCCTTTTTATTAGTTTGGCCTTTTACAACGACCCTGACAATCCAACGACGTGCACCAGATGGGTCAACAACCAAATAAAGACCGTTTCCATCCCCGTGACGCCCGGCGCCAAGGTTCTCAACCAGCCTCTTTGTTAGTTTGCCAGAAATAGCCATTTTACAAAATACCACATTTAATACCACACAGTGAAAGAGTACATAAGGGATCGAAGTAAATCCAGTAGAAACATAAATATAAAAAACATTATATTTTTATGGCTCAATAGCTCTGTGCGTATTTGAATGTAATCGAGAACAATTGGGATATGGCGGACAGACAGGGATTC
>DDCS01000098.1 GCA_002335345.1 Flavobacteriaceae bacterium UBA2000
ATGTGTGATGCCGATGTCGATGGAAGTCACATTGCGACGCTTATTTTGACTTTTTTCTTCCGCTATATGCGTGCGCTAATTGAAGGGGGCCATGTTTATATTGCTACGCCGCCTTTGTATCTGGTCAAAAAAGGATCCAAAAAGGCTTACGCATGGAACGACAAGGAGCGTGATGCTCTAAGTGAAGAATGGGGGGGCAGTGTCGGCATTCAGCGCTACAAGGGTCTCGGAGAGATGAATGCGGAGCAGCTATGGGATACCACCATGAATCCGGACTTCCGGACCCTGCGTCAAGTGACTATTGACAATGGAACAGAAGCAGATCGTATTTTCTCCATGCTGATGGGAGATGAAGTGCCACCGCGTCGAGATTTCATTGAACGAAACGCTGTTTACGCCAATATTGATGCGTAATTTATAGGACAAGCCCGCATTTCTTGCGGGCTTTTTTATAATTTTAGGATAAAGATTCATAGGAAATCTCATAAAGATCTCGATCGAACTTGACTAAGACATTTTTTTAATTTAAGCCCCCAATCGATTATGAAACGACTGCTGTTATTGTGTAGTTTATTTACGGCCCCTTTTGCCCAATCTCAAGAACTAGAAAGTATTCTTTTGGCGGCACAGGACGCCGAGCGCCTTACCCAAGACTATATCGAACCTGCCTTAAAAGGTCTGGTGTACAGCATGAATGAAGGATGGTATACCACTGGTAAAACCCACAGTGTCCTGGGATTCGATGTGACTATTGGCGCCAATATGGCCTTAGTGCCTAACAATGACAAAAATTTTCTGTTCCGTGCCTCGGAGTACAATTTTGTGCGCTCACAAGTAGGCGATACTGAAAGTGTTTCAACCGTTCTTGGTGATGATCCAGACGGCACTTTTTTTGACGTACGTGTGCCTGTGGGAGACGGTACGTTTAAGGTCGCTGAATTCCAAATGCCCGGTGGAATTGGTCCTGATTTCCCATTAAAAGGGGTCGCAACCCCCATGATTCAGTTTGGGATAGGATTACCCACGAGTACCGATTTAAAAATTCGCTTTTTACCCAATATTGGCGTTAATGACAAAGTCAAAAATTTTATGTACGGAGTGGGCCTTCAGCATGATTTGACTCAATACATCCCTGGACTTTCTGTAACTCCGTTTAGTCTTAGTGCCCTAGTGGCCTACAGTAATACTAAGGTGACCTATAAAATAGATGATGAAGATGATCTTGATGATGTTTCTGTGGTCAATGGAGAAGGACTATTTGCCTTGAACACTCTGTCTTTTCAGGCTATAGGATCGGTAAGCCTTGCCATCTTAGAATTTTATGCTTCAGCGGGATACGGTCGCGGGGGAAGTCGATTAGAGCTCAATGGAGATTATACGCTGACTTATGACTTAGAGGATGGAAATGGAGTTCCTTTGGGACAAATAAATGAAACCATCACGAATCCACTTCAGTTTAAGGCCGATGTGAATAGCCCTCGCTTTGGACTCGGAATGCGCGTGAATTTGGCCATATTTAAGTTGTTTGCCTCCTACACCATACAGGAATACAACACCTTCTCCACTGGAATTTCTGTAAGCGTGCGATAGGGATTTATATCTGTTGAACTCAAGGCATTTAGGCTAGGTTAAGTATATTTTTATTGATAATTTTGCCACGCCGTTAAGCGACCAATTCAAAGGGTTCAGCTTAGGGGTAACAATAAAACAAGCCAAATAATAACCTAAAAGACAAAAAAAATGAAAATTACTGTTGTAGGTGCGGGTGCAGTGGGCGCGAGCTGTGCTGAATATATCGCCATAAAGAATTTCGCAAGTGAAGTGGTTCTTTTGGACATTAAAGAAGGATTTGCTGAGGGTAAAGCAATGGATTTGATGCAGACAGCCACACTCAATGGTTTTGATACAAAGATCACTGGGGTTACCAATGATTATCGAGCCACGGCAGGAAGTGATATTTGTGTAATTACCTCCGGTATTCCTCGTAAACCGGGGATGACTCGTGAGGAGCTCATTGGGATTAATGCAGGGATTGTCCAAAATGTTTCTGCGGCATTGATCGAGCAATCTCCTGAGACGATTTTGGTGGTGGTAAGCAATCCGATGGATACGATGACCTATTTGGCCCACAAAGTAACAGGATTGCCTAAAAATCGCATTATTGGTATGGGAGGGGCTCTGGACAGCGCTCGATTTAAATATCGTCTGGCTGAGGCTCTTGATGCGCCCTCAAGTGACATTGACGGAATGGTCATCGGGGGACACAGTGATACCGGTATGATTCCATTGACGCGCTTGGCAACACGAAGCAGTGTGCCCGTTTCTGAATTTTTAAGTACCGAGCGCCTTGATGAGGTTCGTGAGGCCACTAAAGTCGGTGGTGCTACCTTAACTAAATTATTAGGAACGTCCGCCTGGTATGCTCCTGGTGCCGCGGTTTCTACTTTGGTTCAAAGCATCGCCTGCGATCAAAAGAAAATGATGCCCTGTTCAGCGCTCTTGTCTGGCGAATATGGACTTGATGATATTTGTATCGGGGTTCCCGTAATTCTTGGACGTAATGGAATTGAAAAAATCGTTGAATTAGATCTTGATGAAAAAGAGCGAACACATCTCGCCGAGAGTGCTGAAGGAGTCCGTAAAACCAACGATTTATTGGCTTAATTTGAGCCAATATTAAATTCATTAAAAGGCCGCATTTAGCGGCCTTTTTTGCAGTTTTTTCGGGCCAAAATAATTGGCATTTCCTTTTTGAAAAACTATATTTGCACGTTTTTAAATACTCTAAACCAAGATAGAATGCAAAATAAAGGATTAATAACCGTCTTTGCGATACTGTTCGGATTGGTCAGTTTGTACCAATTGTCATTTACATTTGTCGCAAATCAAGTGGAAGATGCCGCTCAAGTTTATGCCAATGAGCGTCACGATGCAACCCAATCTGATGAGCGTCAACAAGCAGTATTGCGATACATTGATTCTGTTGCCGCGGAGCCACAGTTTTTTGGTATCGATTACAATACAGCCAAGGACAAGGTGTTGAATAAGGGATTGGACCTAAAAGGAGGGATTAATGTCATTCTTCAGGTTTCCGTAAAAGACATTCTTGCAGGCTTAGCCAATAATACTAAGGACCCGGCATTCAATCAAGCTTTGGCCGATGCGAGCGAACTACAGAAATCTTCCCAAAGCACCTATTTAGAGTCTTTCTTCGAGGCTTTTGATGCATTACCGGGCGAGAATAATTTAGCTTCACCGGATATCTTTTTCAATAAAGGTTTAGAGGACCAAATCATTAGTGGAATGACCAATGATGAAGTCAAGTCGGTCATTGCACGTAAAGTGGACGAGTCTATTGCTTCTGCATTTGAGGTATTGCGCAAGCGTATTGATAAGTTTGGGGTCACCCAACCAAACTTGCAGCGATTAGGAAATTCGGGACGTATTCTGGTTGAATTACCTGGGGCAAAAGATGTGGAGCGGGTTAAGAAATTATTGCAAAGTACGGCACAGCTTGAATTTTGGGAAGTGGTTAAAGAAGAAAGCATTACCTCTTTCTTACTTGATGCCGATTCAAAATTAAAAGATCTTTTAGCCCAACGTACTCCAGCTACAGAGGAGGCCACTCAAGAGGAAAATGAAGAAGAAGACCTTTCTGACTTGCTCGGTGGCGAGGATGTCGTAGAGACGAATGATCCATTGCTTGAGCGCCCTTTGCTCAACAGAATTTTACCTGTGCGTGCGAGTAACCCAGGTTTAGCCTCTTTTTCGTTAAAAGATACCGCTGTAATCAACGGATATTTAAAAGAGCCACAAGTACGCGCTCTACTAAGCGGCGAGCAACGCTATTATAAGTTTGTTTGGAGTATTCCTGAATACAATGAAGCCATTGGTGAAGAAATCACGAGCCTTTATGCCATTAAAGGGAACCGCGAAGATACCCCTGAACTCAGTGGTGGAGTCATTGTCGATGCACAACAGTCTTACACTCAAGCGGGTCGTGTTTCTGTTACCATGCAAATGAATGGTGTTGGGGCAAAGATTTGGGAAGATATGACCGAATATGCCTATAACAATCAGTCACAGATCGCTGTTGTTCTTGACAATGTCGTGTATTCAGCACCTGGAGTGAGTTCAGGTAAAATTTCCGGTGGTCGCAGTGAAATTACTGGTGATTTCACCATACCAGAAGCACAAGATTTAGCTAACGTTTTGCGCGCTGGTAAACTTCCTGCTTCAGCGGACATCATTCAAGCTGAAGTTGTTGGACCAACGCTTGGAAAAGAGGCCATCGATAGTGGTATCCTTTCCTTTATCATTGCCTTGAGTATCGTATTGCTTTGGATGATGCTTTACTACGGTAAAGCAGGCGCCTTTGCCAACGTCGCTTTAGTGGTGAACATCTTGTTCATCTTTGGTATTTTAGCGGGCTTAGGGGCCGTGTTGACCCTTCCTGGAATTGCAGGGATCGTTTTAACGATTGGTATGTCCGTAGATGCAAATGTGCTTATATTTGAACGGATTCGTGAAGAACTGGCCAAAGGAAAATCACAGCGCGACTCGATTAATGACGGATTTAGTAATGCATTATCGTCTATTTTAGATGCGAACATTACGACCGGATTAACCGGTCTTATTCTTCTGGTCTTTGGAACCGGACCAATTCAAGGGTTCGCAACCACATTGTTGATCGGTATCTGTACGTCCTTATTCACAGCAATTTTTGTGACACGTTTGTTTATTGATCGCTTTACCTATAATGGTAAATCGTTGACCTGTTCAACAGCAATAACCAAGAATTTGTTCCGTGACGTGGCGATTAAATTTTTGGCTAAGAGAAAAGTGGCCTATGCCTTTTCTTCAGTGCTCATTTTAGTGAGTCTAGGTTCGTTATTTACGAACGGACTTAATCAAGGAATTGACTTTGTCGGGGGGCGTACCTATACGGTGCGTTTTGATCGAGATGTAAACGCTTTAGAGGTTCAAAACGATTTGATCGCTGTATTCGAAAGTGCAGAAGCAAAGACTTATGGAGGGAATAATCAGCTGAAAATTTCAACCAAATATAAAGTTGAAGAAACTGGAGCTGAAGTCGATGTTGAAATTGAGCAGATGTTATTCGAGGCCGTGAAATCTTACTTGCCAGAAGGTATGGATTATGAAGAATTCGTGGCTGACCAAGAGAATAAGATTGCGGGTAGAATGGAGTACTACAAGGTTTCACCAACAATCGCGGACGATATTAAATCGTCTTCATTTTTGGCAGTTCTTGGATCGTTAGTGGTTGTATTCTTGTATATATTGCTGCGTTTTAGAAGATGGCAATTTAGTCTGGGGGCCGTTGCTGCAGTATTNNGATCAGTCATTTATTGCGGCGATTTTGACCGTAATTGGATACTCCTTGAACGATACCGTGGTTGTTTTTGACCGAATTCGTGAGTTTTTCAACGAACACAGCAGTTGGAAAATGAATAAAATAATCGACAGTGCCCTTAACAGCACTTTGAGTAGAACATTAAATACGTCATTGACCACATTGATTGTATTATTCACTATTTTCTTGCTCGGGGCTGAATCAATTAGAGGATTGATTTTTGCCTTAATCGTTGGTGTAATGGTCGGTACCTACTCGTCTTTGTTTATTGCAACGCCTGTCTTTTTTGATACAGTCAAAAAACGCGGTATTGACTTGAGTGACAAACAAGAGGAAGAAGATCAAGAGAAATAGAGCATAAACTCAGTATACAAATAATAGTGTATAGAGCACAACTAAAAAACCCCGCAGAATGCGGGGTTTTTTAGTTATTTATGCGTGAAAACTCTGCCCGGTCTACAGGGAGTAATTTCCAGCGGGCGACTAATCCAGCATTCACTTCAAGAACGTATTTTGCTGGACGCCTTGAAGGCAGTGGGGTAGGGTCAAATGGCTTGGCATCACGATAAACCTCTACAATTTTTAAGTCTTTATCCAGGTATATGATGTCTATGGGAAATTGAGTGTTTTTCATGTAAAAACTCAGCGGTGATTCTCGATCAAAAATGAAGAGCATCGCTTGATTTTCCTCCATAGAATTTCGATACATAAGTCCAGTGGCAGTTTCATATTCACCTTCAGCGATTTCGATATCCAAAGTGGCGATAAGTGAATCATTGGTCGAGCGCACTAGGCTTAATGTACCTTCTTTGGTAAAGGGAATCTCTCGAGTCAGGACCTTTTCATTTTTTTCGTTTTTACAGCCCGTAATGCCTACCAGGGCCATAAGGCCTAGAGCGATAAATTTTCTTATTCTTCTTTTCATACGGCGGAATTATTTTTCGCGCGCAATAGGAGTATTACCCCTGCTATGATAAATGGAATGCTGAGCCACTGCCCAGTGCTGAGTAAATTCCCTAGCGAAGTTTCAAATCCTCCCTGGCTTTTCTTATAAAATTCAACGATAAAGCGTACCGACCAAAGCAGCACTAAAAACAACCCAAATAGGTAGCCCTGTTGTAATCTTTTTTGGGTATACCAGTAGGTCCAATACAAGATTACAAAGACAAAGACATAACCAAAAGACTCATATAACTGTGCGGGGTGGCGGGCGAAATCCTCTCCGTTATTCGCAAAAATAACGCCAAAATCAGTCCCTGTGGGATGTCCAACGATTTCTGAATTCATAAAATTTCCAATACGGACCAATACGGCCCCAGAGGCAACGGGAATAACAATTCGGTCAAAAAGCCAAAGCAAGGACTCTTTTAGCACGTTTTTTTGATAGAGATACATCGCGATAATGATTCCTATAGCGGCCCCATGAGAGGCTAATCCTCGAAATCCGGTGAAAGCAAAACCGCCTTTGAACTTGAAGGGTAAAAACACCGAAAAGAAATCCTGGTGAAAGAGTTCGGGTTGATAAAAAATGACATGACCCAGGCGCGCTCCAATAAGGATTGCTAAAACCATGTACATAAATAGGCTGTCTAATTTTTCGAGGGCAACCCCCTCACGGATAAATATTTTTTTCATCAGATACCAACCTAGCGAAAAGGCCAATACGAACATCAAACTGTAGTATTGAATTGTATAAAATCCAAGATTTATGCCCTCTGAGGGGGCCCAATAAATACCTAAAGCGGGTAGCATATGATTTGTTTGAGGTAAAGATAAAAAAAAGCCTGCGTATGCCACAGATTTATGGCACAGGATCGTGCCCAGAGCCGCCCCAGGGATGACATCGTGCAATACGCTTAATGGCGAGCCAACTTCCGTGCAATGCACCGTGTTTCTTGAGGGCCTCTATACTGTAATGAGAGCAAGTGGGGTTGAACCGACAGGTAGAGGGTGTGAACGGAGAAATAACGTTTTGATAAAACTTGATCAGCAGAATTAAAGGTTTCGCGAGTAGAGACAAAAGACTGATTTAAAAAAATTATCTCAGACTAAAACTGCTGCCTTCTTTGCCATCTTTGAGTTGAATCCCGGCTTCTTGCAGTCGGTCTCTAATCGCATCACTGGTTGCAAAATCTTTGTTGGCGCGGGCCTGATTCCGCAAGTCGATAAGTAAATTTACAGCAGCTTCAAGTTGTTGTTGCCCATTATTTTGTCCTTCCATCTCCTTGGGTAACCCTAAAACATCATAAACAAAACTGTGTATTGTGGCTCTTAACAGCTCAAGATCCTCTTGGGTTATTTTAGCGCCCCCCTCATTAAGTTGATTAATCCATTTGGTCGCTTCAAAAAGTTGTGCAATCAGAATCGGGCTGTTAAAGTCATCGTTCATGGCCGCATAACACGAATCAACCCAAGGAGCTATTGCGAAATCAGAAGAATCGGACGCTTCAATAGACTCCAGTATATTCACAGCCTCCATAAGCCTTTGATACCCTTTTTCACTGGCCAAAATTGCTTGGTCAGAAAAATCGAGTATACTGCGATAATGGGCCTGATACATAAAGAATTTAGCCACGGCCGGACGAATCGGTTGACTCATTATGGCGTTATTCCCAGAGAAAAGTTCTCTTGGTAAAATATTATTCCCTGTTGACTTTGCCATTTTCTTGCCATTCAGGGTCAGCATATTGGCATGCATCCAGTAGCGAACAGGTGCGGTCTTATTGCAGGCCTCGGCCTGAGCAATTTCACACTCGTGGTGTGGGAATTTTAAGTCCATCCCACCTCCGTGAACATCAAAGGTCTCTCCCAAGTACTTTGTACTCATGGCGGTACATTCCAAATGCCATCCTGGAAACCCGTCACCCCAAGGAGAGGGCCAACGCATGATATGTTGTGGTTCTGCCTTTTTCCATAAGGCAAAATCTTGCGGATTCTTTTTCTCGCTTTGAGCGGTCAATTCTCGGGTATTGGCAATCATATCCTCGATCTTGCGTCCACTGAGCTTCCCGTATTGTTGATCTTCATTAAATTTCAAAACATCAAAATAGACTGAGCCATTTTTTTCGTAAGCATAGCCAGCGCCCAAGATTTTTTGAATAATCTGAATTTGCTCAATAATATGACCTGTTGCCGTGGGCTCGATATCCGGTGGCAGGGCATTAAATGCGCTCATGATTTCATGAAAATCAACCGTGTATCTTTGCACGACTTCCATCGGTTCAATGGCCTCAATGCGCGCTTTTTTTGCAATGCGATCTTCACCTGAGTCTGCGTCGTTTTCAAGGTGCCCAGCATCAGTGATATTGCGTACATAACGCACTTTGTACCCCAGGTGTTTGAGATATCGATAAATTAAATCAAATGATAGAAATGTACGGCAATTTCCAAGATGAACGTAGTTGTAAACCGTTGGCCCACAGACATACATGCCTACAAATTCGGGAACCAATGGCGTAAATAATTCCTTTTCCTTTGTTAAGGAATTATAAATAGAAAGCTTACGATGTTCTGGTTTAGGCAATGTCATCGCGGATAAATAAATCGATGTTAAAATGAAGTGTTGAGTTTAATGTAATCTAAAAACTCTCTTTTAACCTTGTCATTTTTAAATTGACCGCCAAATTCACTGGTTACGGTGGAACTGTCAATATCTCGAATTCCACGGGAATTAACGCACAAATGTTTGGCGTCGATAACGCATGCGACATCGTCCGTGTTCAATATTTTTTGCAATTCCTGAACAATTTGCATGGTAAGCCGCTCTTGAACTTGTGGCCTTTTTGCAAAGTAATCGACGACTCTATTCATTTTTGAAAGACCAACGACAGTACCATTGGAAATGTAGGCGATGTGCGCTCTACCAACGATGGGTAATAAGTGATGTTCACAAGTAGAATACAGGGTAATGTTTTTTTCAACGAGCATTTCTCCGTACTTATACTTATTTTCAAAAGTGGAGGCTTTTGGCTTATTATCTGGGTGCAAACCGGTAAATATTTCTTTAACGAACATTTTTGCAACGCGCTTTGGCGTTCCTTTTAGACTGTCGTCCGTTAAATCCATACCCAAGGTTTGGAGAATATTTTGGACATCTTTTTCAATGCGGTCCATTTTTTCTTGATCCCCTATTTCAAAGGCATCAGGGCGCAGCGGCGTGCGGCTTGAAGTTCCCACATGATCATTGCCGAAGGCTTCGATTTCTTGCAATTGTTTTTCTAAATCCATAAAAGGTGTATGCGGTAATTTTTTTCTTTTACTGGGCAAAGATACGTATCTCATTGCTCACTTGGAAAATACTTCGGGATTTAACACGTTTATTCCATTGGTTATGGTAAAATATGATTATTTTGTACCCCTTATTTTCTGCTTGAATGAAACAAATTCTACACTTCGTTTTCCTTCTTTTTACAACAGTGTTAATCGGACAAGTTCCGCTGACCCGTGTGGTGCCCCAAATTGTGGGAAAATATGATTTTACCGCTATTGGGAATACTTTAAATGTCTCGGCAAACCCGAACCCTTGTGAGTTATTGCCTCAGAGTTCTGCTACGCTGAACCTTCAACCGAACGAGACGTTTTTTCAAGCGCATATGTATTGGTCTGCGCCTGGCCCTGCAGATGACACAGTCTCCCTAAACGGAAACACCGTAATTGCCCAAAGAACCTATAGTATTAACAATAATTTTGGCTTGTATAATACGCATTATGCTGATGTGACGAACCTCGTTGGAGCTATAGGTAATGGCGTGTATACATTTTCGGATTACCTCGGAACCATACCTTGTGGTAACAGTACGAACTATGGGGGATGGATGATTTATATCATTTTTGGTGAGCCTACACTACCCCAAAATCAGATCAGTATTTTTGAAGGTTTTGATTATGTGAGTGGATCAAATCCAAATTTGGACATCACCTTAACAGGAATTGATGTCGCCACTGACGATTTAGCGAAAATTGGATTTTTAGCTTGGGAAGGAGATGCCTCTTTAGCGGTTCAGGAGACGTTAACGATAAATGGGATTTTAATTGATAATCCGCCACTTAACCCGGGAGATAACGCTTTTAATGGGACCAACTCATATACAAATTCATCCACTTTATGGAATATGGATTTAGATGTATATGATTTACAAGGAATTGTTCAGCCTGGTGATACCCAAATTGATATTCAATTGACCTCTGGGCAGGATTTAGTTTTGGTGAATAACGTTATTACCAGTGTAAATTCGGAAATTCCAGATGCTGCGTGTACTATTGATGATTTGGATGTTGTCTGTGATAATGGTCAAAATCTCTTCATTGATTATACGGTCTACAATTTACCGTCAACAAGTCCTCTTTCGGCAGGGACCCGTGTTGATTTTTATTGGCAGAATGTTGGTGGTGGTCCATTGAACTACCTCGATACCGTATTTACGGTAAACGACATCCCGATTGGAGGGCAAGAATCTGGAAATACCATCTTAAGTATCGTCGGGACTCCACCGCAATTTGATTTGGTCATGATTGTGGATCCAGCGAACTCCATATTGGAAATTGATGAAACAAATAATGAAAATAGACTCTTTATCGATACGACCCAACCATTCTCCATTGGTCCTGATGTAGAGAGTTGTGCCGGTCTAACGGTGACCCTCGACACAGGGGTGTCTTCTCCAGACTTTACTTGGCAGTGGTATAAGGATGGCAATATTATTCCAGGAGCGACTAACCCTTCGATTACTGTTGGTCTCAACGGTGTTTACACGGTTGAAGGGTTTGAAGGCCCGTGTTTTATAACGGATGATATCGAAGTTACTTTTAATTTGCCTCCAGATGCTTTTCCTCCGGCAGATTTGTTCTTGTGTGACGATGGGGCGACAGCCGGAAGTTTTGATCTCACCGAGAATGACGATGACTTACTTGGTGGCCAGGATCCTGCGTTGTTCTTTGTTAAGTATTACGAAACACTCCAAGATGCGCAAGATGACACTAATGTGATTTTAGTCCCAACAGGCTATTTTATCAGTCAACCTTCTCCACAAACCATATACGCCAGAGTCGAAAGCCCGGAGGGCTGTTTTGCTATTGATACCTTTAAAATTTTCTTCACCCGGGTTCAGGCGGGTCAGCCTGAGGGCATAGAAGTTTGCGATAATGACGGAGACGGTTTTACTGCTATAGATTTGCCGCTTACTTTTGACTCAGAAGTTTTAGATGGTGAACCTGCCGCGGACTATTTAATTACTTACCACAATGACCCTGTGGAGGCCACCACTGGTGCTAATGCGCTGCCAGTTCCTTACAATGTTCCGGTTCCTGGGGAGACCATTTTTGCGCGACTGGTCAATTTTGACGATTTGAATTGTTTTGATGTGGTTCAAATTCCAATAATTGTGAATGCTCCCCCCGTTCCTGGTGCTATAGACACTTACGTTGTTTGCGACACGGACAACGATGGATTTGCTGAGTTTGATTTAAGCGAGTTAGTGGTTGATTTGCAGGGGGGCAATGGAGATTTGCTCATTACCTTACACGGGACTCAGTTAGATGCCCAAAACGGGGTATTGCCTTTGATTAACCCTTATCCTAATGACGACATTTATAACGACAGTGTATGGGCTCGTGTAGAGAGTTCTTTAACGGGTTGTTACACAGCGGTGGAGGTCTTTTTAGAGGTTCGGGATTATCCTATTGCCACCCAGCCCGAGGAGCCCTTG
>DDCS01000066.1 GCA_002335345.1 Flavobacteriaceae bacterium UBA2000
TGAGCGGGTTTCATTTGGATTTTTTTTACGCAATCGATGTCTATAAATAAATTGTTTTTTGATTGGTTCCCAAACTGGTGTTGAATAATCCATAAAAGACATAGGAAAAGAACCTGATTTAGCATTAAAAATTCTTGGACTGTAGTTATCATCTGGCAACTCAATAAACCCAATGTGTTGTCTAACGGATATGGAATTGGCATCTGGCGAAACAGAAACGATATTTTTACCCTTTGGTTCCCCAATAAAAGTTAATAAGGATTCAAATTCAACATTTTTCGGAAATGCCTTAGTATTTTCAAGCCACAATACATTTCGTGAAGCATCAAGTTTATAGCTTCCTTGTAAATTATCTTTTAATCTTTTAGAAACGTGATGGGCATCACGAAGTAAAAAAGGAGTTAAATCGATGATGTGTTTTTCGTCTTTTATTTCTTTGATCGGGAAACCAAAGATGATTGATTTTGCAAAAGCTTCTTCGATCGATTTTTTTTCAAATTCGTTATCAGAAATTGCTCTAAATTTTTGATTGGGTTGTAATAATAATATCTTATTGCCACTTTTAATAAATTTAACGACTACACCACCCCCTATCTGCCCTCGATCCAAACCAATATCGTTTGACCCCAATCCAGAAGCTAAAAAATGAGTATACAAAAACTCTTTATTTAGTTTGTCTACTTCTAGGTATATTTTGCCTTGGGTAGCTGAATAGTAAAAATTAAAATAACCATTATATAATTTTAAGTCTTTTTTTTCTTCGATAAATTGTGCAGAAAGTGAATGCAGATTAAATAAAACAACCAAATAGAGTACTACATATTTCATAAAAAAAAATTTTTTTTAAAGCTATAAAAAATATTGGAATTTTCTTTTAAGATGAATTGTTAAATTCTATTTTTACGAGGACTTAATAACAAAAAAATACCGATAGTTCGGGACTATATGATTACACTTGATCAAATAAAAGATCTTAAGGAGCGCCTGGATGCGTTAAGGAGGTATCTTTGACGTAGATGGTAAAAAAATTACCATCGCGAACGATGAAGAAAAAACATTTGACCCAAACTTTTGGAACGACGCCAAAGGGGCTGAGGCCTTTATGAAAGAACTCCGCACCTTGAAGAAGTGGGTTGAGGACTATCAAACCGCCGAACAGGACTTTGAGGAATTAGAAGTTTATTTTGAATTCTTTAAAGAAGGTGAAGAAACTCAAGAGCAAGTTGATTCAGCCTACCAAAAAGCCTCAAATGCCATAGAACAGCTTGAATTCCGCAACATGTTGAGCAGTGAAGGGGACGATCTCAGCGCCGTTTTACAAATCACTGCAGGAGCCGGAGGAACTGAGAGTTGTGATTGGGCCAATATGTTGATGCGGATGTATTTGATGTGGGCGGAAAAACACGGGTATAAAATTAAAGAGCTGAACTTCCAAGCCGGGGATGTTGCGGGAGTAAAAACAGTTACCCTTGAAATTGAAGGGGATCATGCCTTTGGCTGGCTTAAGGGGGAAAATGGCGTTCATCGGTTGGTCCGTATTTCACCTTTTGATTCTAATGCGAAGCGCCATACTAGTTTCGTGAGTGTCTATGTTTACCCCATGGTGGATGATCGTATTGAAATCGAAATCAATCCTGCCGATATTTCCTGGGATTTTGCCCGCAGCAGCGGCGCGGGAGGGCAAAACGTAAATAAAGTGGAAACCAAAGCTATTTTGACCCACCACCCCAGTGGTATTGTAATTCATAACAGCGAAACGCGTTCCCAACTTGAAAACCGTGAAAAAGCAATGCAGATGCTTAAATCGCAACTCTATGAAATTGAGTTGCGCAAACAACAGGCACAGCGCGATGAAATCGAAGCCAATAAAATGGCTATAGAATGGGGCAGCCAAATCCGTAATTATGTGCTCCATCCTTATAAATTAGTTAAGGATGTCCGAACGCATTATGAATCGGGAAATACCGACGCTATTTTAGACGGTCATATAGACGAATTTCTCAAAGCATTTTTAATGATGACCGGCCAAAAGGAGGCCAGCAATGAACTTTAATTAAAATGGAAACATTTAACTTTACCCCTAAATCAATGAAGAACACCATGCGTATTTTGAGTCTAATGATCTTGAGTTTATTTTTTGTACAATGCTCAAGTGATGATAATTCCAATAATAATAACAACGACCCAAACGACCCAAACCCAACTAACCTGCCGAAGCTCGTTGCTTTTGAAGTAGGGCCAAACGGCACAAATGTTCAATATGAATACAACGACAATGACCTGTTAGAGGTATGGACTGAAACCACCCAGCCCGGTGTCGGCTTTGAGATCACCACGGCTTATAATGATGAGCTCAACCCTAATGTTTGGTATTATGTTGACAGTGACGGGGTTTCTGATCAAAAAGGCTTTTTTTACGACTTCCAAGGGCGCGTATTTAGATATCTAGATGCGCAAGATGATGTGACTCTAATCTATGATAATGATACTGTTTTATTTGAGGGTATTATTGATGAGGTAGCCGATGTAAGCGGTTCAATGACCTTAAACGCGGCCGGAAAAGTCACAAGATTTAATGGCCCAAATCAGTATTTGACCTTCGACTATGACCCCAGCGGTAACATGATCGCACTGAATCAATACGACAATAACGACAACTTAATAAACAACTACAGTTTTACTTACGACAACAAAAACAATCCGTTTTACGGTCAGTTTGATACCTTATATCTGGTGCGCAGTATTGATTTATTTTGGGATTTCAGCACCATAAACTTTACAGGTTTTAGTGGCTATGTCTATCCCTACAATCCTAATAATATGACCGCAATATTACGTGATGGCATAACCATGGTGAATTATCTTATCGGTTACGACAATGATGATTATCCTGCGGTGATCAGTGAGGCAGTCTCAGGAAATTCTTACCAGTGGGATCTCATTTATATCACAGAGTAAGTCATGAACGCAAAGATCAATACCCTAATATTTGATCTGGGCGGTGTCTTAATTGACTGGCAACCTGCCTATGTCTTTCTCAAGGAATTTAGAGGCGATTCTGCCAAGATGAATGAATTCCTCAATACGATTTGTGCATGGGATTGGAATTTAAATCAAGACGCTGGCTATCCTCTTGAAAAAGCGACAAATGAGCGTATTGCCCTCTATCCAGAATATGAGCGGCTCATTAAAATGTACTATGGTCGTTGGGAAGAAATGCTCGGCTTGGCCCATAAGGACACTTTAGCCTTACTTGAATATCTAAGGTTTCAAAGTAATTATCGCTTACTGGCCTTGACCAACTGGAGCCACGAAACCTTCCCGATTGCTTTAAAAAAGTTCCCCTGGCTTGAGTGGTTTGAGGGGATTGTAGTCAGTGGCGAAGAAGGCCTGCGCAAACCCGATCCTGAAATTTATTCACGCTTAATGGATCGTTATTCTGTAAAGGCTCAAGAATCTATATTTATCGATGACAATAGGGAAAATATTCAGGCGGCTCAAGGGCTAGGATTTTCTGCATTGCACTTCAAAGGCGCGCCAACTTTGGCTCAAGAGTTAATTGACCTGGGTATCCCTTTACCACCGAACCTGATCAACCAAATTAATGACCCACTTTTGTCTTTAGATTTATGATCAAAATTTACCATAATCCAAGATGTCGTAAATCTAGAGAAGCCCTTAAATATTTAGAAGATAAGGGCGCTACTTTTGAGGTTATTCTCTACCTACAAAACCCATTGACTGGGCAAGAGTTAATTGATTTGATTAAGAAGCTCCGCATGCCCCCTATTGATTTAATTAGGAAAGAAGAAGCTCTGTGGAAGACACAATTCAAGGATAAAAACCTCGGTGACAAAACATTGATCCATCTTATGATTGAAGAACCGCGACTCATGCAACGGCCTATCGTCGAATTTCAGGATATGGCAGTTATAGTGCGACCCCTGGCCGTTCTTGAAAATCTCATTTAATTTTAACAGAATTTTATGAGCCTGTACCCTCAAATGGGTCTATCATTGGGCTCAAAATTTGCTTATGAAAAGTTATCTCAACTTGCCCTTGTTACTGATTACTCTGTGGACTTTATCTTCTTTAGGATACGGTCAAAACTCAGGACCAATGGTGGTCAAAGGTCAAGTTTTAGATCAACTCGATCAAAGCCCCCTATCCTATGCCAGTGTCGGTATTTTCGATGCCAATCAGACCCTTCGATCAGGGGGGATTACTGATGACAATGGTTTTTTTGAATTTGAGCTTTCACAGGGAAAGTTTACCTTACAAATTGATTATATCTCCTACAAAACACTTAAAAAAAACATTGAGGTGCAGGCTTCTTTAGATCTAGGGATTTTGTTTATGGAGCAAAATCAAGAAGCCCTTGATGAAGTTGTGGTGCGTGCAGAAAACACTGAAGTACAAATACGTTTGGATAAAAAGATCTATACTATAGGTAAAGATTTAACCACCAGTGGGGCTACGGTTAGTGATGCCTTAAACAATGTCCCTTCGGTCACTGTCGATGTCGACGGAAGTATCGCCCTAAGAGGAAACGAAAACGTGCGCATACTGATCAATGGTAAGCCTTCAGCTATCGCAGGTTTTGGTCAAACTGATGCTTTGCGTCAATTGCCTGCAGAGGCCATTGAACGTGTCGAAGTGATTACTGCGCCCTCTGCGCGCTATGATGCGGAAGGAACCGCAGGGATATTGAATATTATTCTTCGCAAAGAAAAGACCCGTGGACTCAACGGCTCTATTCAGGCTAACCTAAATGAGCCTTTTGGTTACGGATCAACCCTCGCGCTGAACTGGCGTACGGATCGTTTTAATCTCTTTTCAACAATTGGTTATCGCCATCGTGAAAGTCCCGGTAATGCGTCCTATAACAATCGATATTTTGATCCTGATTTCGCGGCTGCCCGATATACGGAGCGGAGGAATTTTGATCGTTTACGAAAAGGCTTTAATACAAATTTTGGTTTAGAATACTTTTTAACAGAGTCTTCCTCCATCACGGGTTCAATCTTTTTGCGCACCGGTGATGACAAGGACAAGACCGAAAATCAAGCCAAGGAATGGACCTCGGGTGATACTTTGTTAAGCCATATTCAGCGCCTACAGAATCAAGACGAAAAAGATCAATCCGTTCAATATTCTTTAAACTACGTCAACGATTTAGACAAAAATGGACAAAAACTTACTGCAGATTTGCAGTATGAACAAGAATCTGAAGACCAGTTTAGTCGCATCCTAGAACGCCTTGTTAGTCCTGATCCTCAGGATTTACCAGAAGAGGAGATCACTCAAATTGAATCTGTATCAAGACTCCTAGCCCAAGCAGATTACGTTTTACCCTATGGGGATGAACGGCAATTCGAATTAGGATTTCGATACGATCAGCGAGATCAAACCACAGATTATTTATTACGGGAGCAATCTACCGTTAACGGGCCTTTTGAAATTAACCCAGACCTTTCAAATCGTTTTGATTTTAACCAAAATATTTTCGCCCTTTATACCCAGTACGGGGCGAAATTTGGGAAATTTTCTGCCCTTGCAGGACTGCGTTTAGAACATACGGGACTTAAAGGACAAGCCGCTGGGGTCAATAATCAAGGAAATACTGAGTTACTGAACCTAGACTTTGACAAGGACTTTTTGGGCCTCTTCCCCACCCTTAACCTCGTCTATGAGCTTAATGAAAAAAGTAATCTTTCTCTTGGCTACAACCGACGGATCAATCGGCCAAGAAGTTGGTTTATCAATCCCTTTCCATCGCGCTCAAGTGAAACCAATATATTTCAAGGAAATCCTGATTTAAATCCTGCCTATGCGAGCACCTTGGATTTGGGGTACATGATTAAAAACAGACAAATCACATTGACCACGTCAATTTATGGTCAATATGAGACAGAATCTTTTGAGCGCATTCAAGAAGAGACCGGTGAAGTCACGGATAACGGAATTCCTATAATTCGAACCATCCCGATTAATCTATCCACCAATCAGCGCATCGGTTTTGAGCTCGGAATCTTATACAATCCAGCAAAATGGTTGCGTTTTAATTCCAGTTTTAACTTTTTCCGTTTTGAAACCCAAGGGATTTATAACGACATAGATTTTGGGGCCAAAAACACCAGTTGGTTTACCCGCGCTGGGGTGAAAATTAATTTGCCAGGAGAAATTAATACACAGACGAATTTATTTTATCGTGGGCCCAATCAAAACGCGCAGACAAAATCCGAGGGGATTGCTTCTGTTGACCTGGCTATGAGCAAAGACCTGTTTAAGGAAAAAATGACTCTTTCCTTTAACGTCAATGATTTGCTCAATAGCAGAAAACGCCGCAGCTTTACCCTAACGGATAATTTTGAAAGCGACAGTGTGTTTCAATGGCGTGTGCGTACTTGGACTTTTGGGGTGTTATACCGATTTAACCAAAAGAAATCTGATCGTGGCAGAAATAACAATCGTGGCGGCGGCTACGACGACGACGGTTTTGAAGGCTAATTTTAAATCCTAAAAAAGCCCAGTTGCTTCGCAACCGGGCTTTTTTCATTTGAGAAAAATCCCAAAATATATCTTTTTAACTTGAGCCTTAATTTTGACTTAAGCCTTACTTTGATCTTGAGCGGACTTTTGACCTTTGAGTTTAAAATGCTCAATAAGCGCACCACCAATCCAATATGGAATGAATGACACAAGAAAAATCATCAACCAAAATCCTATAGTGAGGATGGTTAAAAATGCTAAGAATCCTAAATATTGATCAAAATCGAACATGGGCTTTATTTTGACCACAAATATAAAATGAAATTTTGATTATTCCATGAGTGCGCCCCGAATTATCCACAGGCTTATAAACCATAATACGGCGCTTATGAAAATTGAGCAAATGATTTAAAAAGCCCTGAAAAGACCTTAAATTTGTACCGACTAAAACAATTTTGATCATGGAATACAGAATAGAGAAAGATACCATGGGGCCTGTAGAAGTTCCAGCTAACAAACTATGGGGCGCGCAAACCGAGCGTTCACGGAACAACTTTAAAATCGGACCTGCAGCCTCTATGCCACTAGAAATTGTATACGGTTTTGCCCACCTTAAAAAAGCAGCCGCCTACACCAATTGTGATTTAGGGGTCTTAAGCGCCGAAAAACGAGATTTAATCGCTCAGGTTTGTGATGAAATTCTTTCGGGGCAACACGATGATCAATTTCCTTTAGTGGTTTGGCAAACAGGAAGCGGAACACAAAGCAATATGAATGTGAATGAAGTTATTGCGAATCGTGCGCATCAAATTGCAGGTAAAGAAATTGGACAGGGAGAGAAAACCATCCAACCTAATGACGATGTCAATAAGTCGCAGTCGTCTAACGACACCTTTCCCACCGGAATGCATATTGCCGCCTATCAAAAAATTGTATCGGTAACCTTACCCGGTTTAGAACAATTACAAAAGACCCTGGAACAGAAATCAAAAGATTTTGATCAGGTTGTGAAAATAGGACGCACTCATTTAATGGATGCGACCCCGTTAACACTAGGACAGGAATTTAGCGGATATGCCGCTCAATTAACCTACGGGATAAAAGCCCTTAAAAATACGCTGCCGCATCTATCAGAACTCGCCCTGGGCGGTACTGCTGTCGGTACAGGAATCAATACGCCTGCGGGTTATGCCGAAAAGGTCGCCCAATATATCGCAGAATTTACCGGGCTGCCTTTTGTCAGTGCCGCCAATAAATTCGAAGCCCTTGCCGCACATGATGCCCTTGTGGAAACCCACGGTGCGCTTAAGCAAGTTGCCGTTTCACTCAACAAAATAGCCAACGACATTCGACTTCTTGCCAGCGGGCCACGCAGTGGCATTGGCGAAATTATCATTCCAGCTAACGAGCCAGGTTCCTCAATCATGCCGGGTAAAGTAAATCCAACTCAATGCGAAGCGATGACCATGGTCTGTGCTCAAGTATTGGGTAATGACGTTGCGCTAAGTGTCGGTGGATTGCAGGGTCATTTTGAGCTTAATGTGTTCAAACCCCTTATGGCCAAAAACCTATTGGAATCAGCCCAATTAATTGGTGACGCCTGTGTGAGCTTTGATCTTCACTGCGCTCAAGGTATTGAACCAAATTATAAGGTCATCGAAGAAAAGCTCAATAAATCTTTGATGTTAGTCACTGCACTGAACACTAAAATTGGTTATTACAAAGCGGCCGAAATCGCGAATACTGCCCATGCTAATGGTACCACCTTACGCGAAGAGGCCATCAATCTGGGGTATGTTACCTCAGAGGAATTTGATGCTTGGGTGAAACCTGAGGATATGGTCGGTCGTTAATCCCATTTAATTATTTCCAATCCTCAATTTCAAATTGATTTAAGGAGCGACTCGCGTCGCTCCTTTTTTTTATTTATTTTCAAAAAAACATTAATATTTATCGATGAAATGCCAATAACATAGATTAAAAGCAAAATTATTGTATCTTAGTAGGACCCAAATTTGATAATTAACCTACTATGAAACGACTAGTTCTAGTATTGACTTTTGGCCTTTTATGGTCAACAAATGCCGCCCAAGCGCGCCCAATTACACAACAAATTAAGCTGCCAATTTGTGCTTTAACCCCAGTATTTACGGGTGTTATTGGTAATCACGAGGACCATAAATTTTTCAGAACTTTTGTGGAGACTTTGAATTTGAACGAGGTAAATTCATCCCTCAACCAAGTGAACACAAATACTGAATCAGCCCTTGAGAATGTGACGTTCCTCAAAGAAAATTCCTACAAACCGGAGCTTCAAATGAGCCGTTCAAACCAAAATGCTGCGCAAGATTCTGCCTCTGGTTTGATGTTTTTTCAACAGACCCACATTTTTTCAAATGGTATTTTTTACGGATTTGTCTTGATGCTCGTAGTGCTCAATGCCTTTTGCTTTGTTCTGTTTAAAGACAAAACCTTTGGCCTTTTTGCTCTAGGCATGACGACTTTGAGTGCCCTGATTTTCCAATTCGACGGATTGGCAGCGCTTTTCACTCTTGAATTTACTGAAGGTCTCTTCCTAGAAATAGGAACCTTATGGTTGCTCACCGCCTTATTCAGTGTTTTTTCGCACCAATATCTTCTGGCTAAAGAATACGCCCCAAGGCTTCAGATACTCTCTGTTATTCTTTTGAGCTTAAGTGGCATTGCCGTGGGGTTTTACGCTTTATTAGAATCAATATTATACCTTCAAATCGCACAGGTTATTTTGATGACCCTTGTAGGACGTTACCTCTTTTTGGGGATTATACGCGCCAAAGACAGCGGTTATGCAAAAATCTTTATTATCGCCTTAACGCCGTTCCTAATTGTCCTAACCGATCAATTGATTTACAACCAGCTCGGACAATCTTTGTTTGGACTCAGCGATGGTCTCCTAAAAATTAGTGCCACCCTACTTGTGCTGACGATGACCTACGGCTTACTTTACAGAATGCAGTCCCTAAAGGGAGAGCAAGATATGAGACAACTCGAAATGCGCATCTTTATGGATCGTCAGGAGGCATTTACAGCACGCGCTAAGACTGAAAAACTCGTCGAGGACCTCTATTTAGAAAATTTAATCATGCAATATGATCTCGATGGGTTTGAAATCAAATTGCTGCAGTACATCTCTGAAGGTAAAACTAATGCCGTTATTGCCAAAAAAATGAAAACAACGGTTGAGGAGATAGAAGACCGCACAAAGGACCTATATCAAAAACTTGATATCGCCGAGCACATCCGTGAGGACGAGGCCTTATTAAAAAGTCAACCAGATTATTTATACAACTAAACCCTCTGATTATTGATTCGTTTAGGCCTTTTTAATTCCTTGCCAACGCCAATAAGACAGCGCGCTAAGCAATACGAAAAAGCCCAATAGATAATAGATAAAACTCGGGGTGACAGGAACATCACCACTCGCATAAGAATGCAATCCTGTAAGATAAAAATTCACGCCAAAATAGGTCATCATAATACTGGCATAGGCAAAAATTGACAGTACATTAAACGTCCATTTTCCGCGAAGCCCAGGAACAAGTCTACTGTGAATCACAAAGGCGTAAATCATAATGCTGATCAGGGCCCAGGTTTCCTTTGGGTCCCAACCCCAATAACGCCCCCAGCTCTCGTTAGCCCATTGGCCTCCCAAAAAATTACCAATGGTCAGCATCACAAGACCAACGGTCAACGACATCTCATTGATTATGGTCAATTCATTAATATTGAGCATGATTTTTTCACGATTTTGTTTGGTGCCTAAACACATCAAAAGCAGGACAACAGACCCCAGAATAAGCCCAAGAGTAAAGGGACCGTAACTGGCCACAATGACTGCCACGTGAATCATGAGCCAATAACTGTCTAAAACGGGTTGTAAATTGGCTATTTGCGGGTCGAGCCAACTCAAGTGCGCTACCCAGAGTAACATGGAGGTCACAAAGGCGGTCGAGGCGATAGTCAAGTCACTCTTACGACCAAATGCTAAACCAAAGAATAGGGTCGCCCAGGAGACGTAAATAACGCTCTCATAAGCATCACTCCAAGGAGCGTGCCCACTGATATACCAGCGCCCGGCTAAGGCCAAGGTCATGCCAATAAACAAAAGCCAAATGAGTCCTTTAAAGAGGTTTACCGCATAATTCCAAAATGATCTTGGACTGAAAATTTGGATCATGATCACTACCAACATCAATACCCCAAAAAGACCGAAGTAACGATAGAGCTTATTGAAGGGGTCGATGCGGTTATACGCGATTTCTGCACTGACCTTACTTTGGGCCGGATAAACAGCGGCACCAAAAGTTTGCTGATAACGTTCTATGGCCTCTAAAGCCTGATTGGCAATACTTTCGTCTCCGGTTTGTCGATACTCACGCAGGCCCTGAAAATAAATGGGCATAATGTTGCGAATAAATAACGAATCTTCAGATTTTAATGCCGTAGCGCTTAATTCTTGATAAGAAATCCATTTGTTCTCCACCGATCCCGGAATCGGGAAAATCTTTAAAATCCCGCCACCAAGTGCCTCATTCAAGACGTATGACTTTTCATAAAGCTTGATAAAATCTTTTTCGAATTGGTTTGGATTCGTCTTGGCAGAAGCATCAGCGACATAGCTATCGATTTTGCTATTGCCGCGCTGGTCAAATAAATCAATTAAGGCGATTTGTTTGGTTTCTGGCTGTACGCCTAAAATCTTTTTAATGCTGTCATTGCGCCAGTCCAGCTTCAAAATGGGTATACCATACCACATCATTGGAAACTCAGTCATGGATAAAAACACCTGATCGGGGTTCAGCCCTTTGTATTGATCTTTACCACTTATTTTTCTGAGTAATTCACTAGAAAAAGTGTTGACCGGCTTCATTCGACCATTATCTTGCAAGATCAGCCTTCCAAAGGCCTCTGCTTGCGCTTTGTTCACGGCGTTGGCCAAAACGATTGAATCCGCTTTTTGACTGCTCATAGGCATATTCTGGGCACCCATTCCCGTAAATAGAAACACCAAGGGCAAGAACATTAATGCTTTTTTCTTGCGCTTTACTTTGTCCAACATCTTTTCCAAGTCTTTGAATCGGGTATGTCGATCAAACAATATGGCCATCAATCCGATGTACAAAAGAAAATAACCCAAATACGTGGTATAAGTTCCCCACCAGTCATGATTGACCGATAAAACGGTTCCCCGCTCATCTGGATCAAAACTGGCCTGAAAAAATCGATATCCCCCATGATCTAAAATGTGATTCATAAAAATATCATAATCGAAAAATCCTGTTTCATCATTAACGGTCACCTTACTTTTAAATGAAGAATAGGCCTTTTCTGTACCCGGATATTTTTCGGCTATAAAATCATTTAAAGTGATACTAAAGGGCAATTCATAAACCTTCGAACCGTAGCTAAGGCCAATACTCAAGCCCCCTACTTCCAATACTTTTGGCGCGGGACTCAAGCCTTTGCCTCCTAAAAGGGCGATGCGCTCTGTTTTATCTCCTGTAGCGACTTGGACAATCACGGCGTCATTACCCGTAGATTCTGAATCATTGGCTTTGACCAAATCCATTGTGCCGCGCAAGGCCGGCTCTGGAATAACAAAAGCAGTACCACCGATTTGGTACAAAGAACGCAATTCAAGCGTCGCTTTAACCTGGGCCTCTACACTTCCTTTTTGTTGGTCTGCCATACGCATATAGTCCCCCGCAAATGGGGATTCTATAAAATACTGCCCCTCTGTGAATTCAATGTTAATGGCGCCCGGGGTAGACTGATTAAAACTATACAGTAGGTTATGAATATTGGCAACACTTCCCGCCTTGAGATAATGCTCATGTCGGGTCCCGTCTCCAGATTCAACCAGCTTGAGGTACAAGTCCCCTTGAGGATCTTCCACAAGACCTTCTTTGGCGTTTTCTATGTAATCAACCACACTGAAATCCACGACCTTACCGTTATAATCAGTTGACCATTGAGTATCGGGAGTTAATCGTTCTGAAAGCCGTACGAGTTTCGCCGGAACATTACGCCGCATCAATACGCCATTGACCTGGTAATCCCCATCGATGTAGGTTGAAATATAAGTTTGGTCGGATAAAAAGGTGCGTTCGGTAGCGCCCTCTCGAATATGCATTACTCCTTCAAAACCAATATAACGCGTAATAAATGCCCCCATAATGATGAGGATAAAGGACAAATGCAAAGTAAGTGTCGCCCATTTTTCTTTTTTATACAGTCTAAATCGGGCGATATTGCCTAAAAAATTAATAACAAAGAACACCATAATGGCCTCAAACCACCAGGCGTTAAAAATTAATTCACGCGCATAGGGCGAGGGCGGTTTTGGATATCCTTGATCCATAAATGTACCTACACCCATCGCTACCGCGAACAGCAGGAATAAAAAAGCCGTCAATCGTGTCGAAAATAAAAACGCTGCGATTTTCTTCTGCATGTCGAAATTTTTGGCAAAAATACGCAAACTAAGGTGACTTATCCTCCTGTGGAATCATAGATAAATGTTAAGAATGCTCCCGTGAGCCCCCTTTATTGATTATTTTTGCACCATGATAAAAATCGGTCTTTTCGGATTCGGTAATTTAGGTCAGCACTTGGCCACACATCTTAATTCTGCAGAAGGACTGGACTTGGTCCAAATTTACAGTCCAAGTCCAAGTCAAAGGCATACGTCTTTTCAGGGGGTGGACCTCATTAGCGACCTCAATCAATTAAAAGCTGCAGACCTTTATATTGCCGCCATTAGTGATGATGCCATCGCTGATTTGTCCCAAAAATTACCAAAAGACATTTGTTTGGTGCATACCTCGGGGACGGTTGAGATGGATGTTTTGTCCAGGCAATCAAAGCGGGGCGTATTTTATCCCCTACAGAGCTTTTCGAAGAACCATGACGTTCGTTTTGATCAAATACCGATTTGTTTGGAATCAAACGACACAGAAACCATGACTCTATTGGAGCAGGTCGCGCATAAGCTCTCTAAAAAAGTGGTTCATATTGATTCCCCGCAACGTCTTGAATTACACTTTGGGGCGGTTTTAGTGAATAATTTCACGAACCACCTCTACGCTTTGAGTCAAAACCATTTGAAAAACAAAGGAATTAACTTTGATCTTCTTCATCCACTCATTGAGGAAACGACACGAAAAGCCTTGAGCATTGGGGCTGATGCCGCCCAAACTGGTCCCGCAAAGCGAGGCGATTTTAAAACGATAGAGCGGCATATAAGCTTAATTGAGGATCAAAAACTAAAAGAAATTTATAACTTACTCTCTGATTCTATCAGAAATCATTCTAAATCAAAATAAAGTGGACACGAGCTATAAAACCCTTCTCAAGGACATCAAAGCGTTTGTTTTTGA
>DDCS01000134.1 GCA_002335345.1 Flavobacteriaceae bacterium UBA2000
TTTTGAGTTGCTCTCTCAGGAGTATGTTCTTGTGTCGCTTTATGTGGACGATCGTAAGGCGCTTTTGGCTGATGAGCAGTTTAGTTATGCTCAGCCCAATGGCCGCATTAAAAAACTTAAAACCGTAGGAGATAAATGGGCGACCTTTCAAACCATAAATTTCAAAAATAACTCGCAGCCGTATTACATACTGCTCGATGAAGATCTGAATATGCTCAATAAACCAGTAGGTTATACCCCTGATGTCGATGAATACGCTGAGTGGTTGACCGAGGGCCTAGAAGAATTTCAAAGGACGCATCAGGGCGCAGAGTAGTTTTGTAATTAGGGCCTTGATCCCAAAGAAAAATTCCTTGAGCCTGAACTCAGGGATGATCGTGAAGAGGAATGTGTCTATGAATAATGAAAAGCAACTTGGGGTAATTTTTGACCTGGACGGCGTTATTGTCGATACCGCAAAACATCATTATGTGGCCTGGCAACAGCTGGCGCAAGCTCAAGGCTGGACTTTTACCGCCCAAGATAACGAGCAGCTCAAAGGCGTGAGCCGCGTCAGGAGCCTTGAACTGATTCTTCAGTGGAATAAGGCACAGATTGACCCAGAGGTTTTCGATCGACTGCTTACCCAGAAGAACGCGCTTTATTTGACCCTGATTGCCGATATGGATCCTTCAGAGCGGCTCCCTGACGTGCAGCGCGTTTTGCAGACCTTTAAAGATCATGGATGTAAAATAGCGTTGGGTTCGGCCAGCAAAAACGCGCGGCCAATTTTGGATAAAATTGAGCTCACGCCGTATTTCGATGCCATTGTAGATGGGACGAATGTAAGTAAGGCCAAACCAGACCCGGAGGTCTTTCTTCAGGCCGCAAATCAACTGGGGATCGCTCCAGAAGACTGTGTCGTGTTTGAAGATGCTGTGGCTGGAATTCAAGCGGCAAAGGCCGCGGGTATGCGCGCCTTTGGCATTGGTGACCCTGAGTTTCTTAACCAGGCTGATCGCGTATTTCATAATTTCACCCAGTTAGAGGATACATTTATAGAACAAAATATTATTGGTTAATGAATATCAATTATATCAAAGCAGACCCTTGGTGTCTCATAGAACAAGGTTTTGACCCCAAACATGTTGAGCCATCCGAGAGCTTATTTTCTCTGGGCAATGGGGCAATGGGGCAGCGGGCCAATTTTGAAGAACAATACAGCGGTGCCACCTTTCAAGGAAGCTATATCGCAGGAGTTTATTATCCGGACAAAACCCGTGTAGGGTGGTGGAAGAACGGTTATCCTGAATATTTTGCCAAAGTACTCAATGCACCCAATTGGATCGGTATCGATGTATTTGTCAATGGTCAGCCTCTTGATTTAAACACCCTTGAAGTACTCGATTTTCAGCGGGTACTCAGCATGAAGACTGGCCTTTATCAGCGTGATTTTAAGGTGAAATTGCCTTCTGGCGCGCTTATTTCTGTTCAAGCCCGTCGCTTTTTGAGCTTTAAAACGCCAGAGCTCGGGGCCATTGATTATCAGATTACTTTATTGGAGCATCGGGGATCAGTGAGCGCCCGATCAGAAAATGAGTCTAAGGGTTCGGTCGAAATTACCGTAAAACCTTATATCGATGCAGGAATAAAGAATCGAGACAGTAATTGGGATGACCCTTTTTGGGCGGTTACTGATTTGAGCTATGACGGCGCTTCGGGCTTTATTTTGGCCCATACGCTAAAGACTGAGTTTGGGACGTGTACTTATATGTCCTCGCAAGTCACGCATAAGGGCCGAAACATTGATTTAACCACCCAAATACAAGGAGACAAACGCATTGAAAGCTGCGCAACCGTGTCGTTAGCGCCCGGTGAATCCATAATTGTCAACAAATTTGGCGGCTATACGGTAGATTTATATCATGCAAAGTCCGAATTGATTGCTGCAGCAAAAGCCCACATAAGCCGAGCACAAGAACAGGGTTTTGACACCTTACTCAAGGAACAAGAAGCTGCCTGGTCCCACATATGGCAGAGTGCCGACATTACCATTGAAGGAGATGTCCCTGCCCAGCAGGCCATACGGTTTAATATTTTCCAGCTTAACCAAACTTATTCTGGTCAGGATGCGCGATTGAATATAGGCCCGAAAGGGTTTACCGGTGAAAAATACGGAGGAAGTACCTATTGGGATACCGAGGCCTATTGTTTGCCTTTTTATATGGCCACCAAAAACCAAGAAGTGGCCCGTAACCTATTGACTTATCGTTATAAGCAACTCGATAAGGCCATAGAAAATGCCGCCAAACTCGGGTTTCATTCAGGGGCAGCCCTTTACCCAATGGTGACCATGAATGGAGAGGAATGCCACAATGAATGGGAGATTACTTTTGAAGAAATCCACCGAAACGGTGCCATTGCCTTTGCTATTTTTAATTACGAACGCTATACACAAGATGGCACTTACCTCCCTGAGATGGGCCTGGAAGTACTTATTGGCATCGCGCGATTTTGGGCGCAAAGAGCCGGTTTAAGTCCGGCCAAAGGACAGTACGTTATCTTGGGTGTGACCGGGCCGAATGAGTACGAAAATAACGTCAATAATAATTGGTACACCAATTACATGGCGGCGTGGTGTTTAAAATATGCCGCCGAAATGGCGCGTCGTACCCAAGAACAAAGCCCAATGGATTTTGATCGTATTGTGGCAAAAACAAATCTCGGTGACCAAGAGTTAACTCTTTGGCAAGCCATAGCCGCAGACATGTATTATCCTTATCATCAAGAGTTAAACATCTATCTGCAGCAAGATGGGTTTTTGGACAAAGACTTGGCTCCTGTGGATCAAATTCCAAAGAGACAAAGACCGATCAATCAGCATTGGTCTTGGGACCGTATCTTGCGCTCTCCATATATAAAACAAGCGGACGTCTTACAGGGATTCTATTTCTTTGAAGAAGATTTTGACCGGGAGGCCTTGGCGCGTCATTTTGACTTTTATGAGCCCCTTACGGTGCACGAGTCTTCGCTTTCTCCGTGTGTCCACAGCATACTGGCAGCAAAGCTCGATAAAATGGACCAGGCTTATGCCTTTTATCTGCGTACCGCCCGTTTGGACTTAGATGACTATAATCACGAGGTCCATGAAGGGTGTCACATTACTTCAATGGCCGGGACATGGATGAGTATTGTTGAAGGTTTT
>DDCS01000101.1 GCA_002335345.1 Flavobacteriaceae bacterium UBA2000
CGTAAACCTGTTCGGAAAAGTAGGACCACTTCACTGGAACCACCAACGTTACTCAATTTAATCCTTACAAAAAGGGATACGTCCACACCTGAACGCACTCTTGGAAGAACTAGATCAAAATATGTGTCGTTCTTTCGCCAATAAAGCTGCTTGAGTTCTGTTTGACACCCCCAATTTAGAAAACAAATTCTTAACATGAAGTTTCACCGTGACTTCTTGTATGTCAAGGTTCCGTGCTATTTCTTTGTTTGACAGTCCGATGCATAGTTGTTCAAGTGTTTGCATCTCACGTGTAGAGATCTTGGCAAAGTCACCATAATTTTTCTCCTCCGAGGAAGTTGTTCCATAGTCAAAAGGAAAGTACGTCTCTCCTGCTAAAATGAACCTAATTGCGTTAATGAAGGAGGAAGCAGACAAAGATTTTGGGATAAATCCTCTAGCATTTTGTTTCATTGCGTTATTTGCCACGTCGCGGTTAGCTACCCCAGACATTAGCGCAACCTTGCAGGCCGGATACGATTTGCATGCGCGTTCGAGCCCTTGAAGCCCATTCATACCTGGCATGTTATAATCTAGTATCAAAAGATCGATAGATTCCAATCCGTCCATAATTTCAAGTGCAGTGCCCAAATCGTGCGCTGTGAATACTTTAAAGTCACCTGCTGCGTCTAAATAAGCTGCGATGGTGTCGCGAACTAAAAAATGATCATCAGCGATTAATATGTTTTTCATAGTGGATATATTGATTGATTTGTATCCTGATTAATACATAAATTTTGCCAAATTAATCGAAAATCTATACTTTGGTATATAATTATATTCTTATGCCTGATCCATCACATTTCTTTTTGGGACATTTTAACTGGGGAGTGATTTTGGAAAAGTATTGATGATAAAAATTCGTTTGGTCCTAACATTTTTTGTATTTCTTATCACTTTGATTGGTCCAGCGTTTGGTCAGGACGGACATGCGTTGCAAGTGACTGGTTTGCAATCGGAGACTATTCACTTAAATTTAGAAGAACTTGATGCCTTAGCTCAAACAGAATTTGCGACAAGCACTATTTGGTCGAGTGGTGAGATACATTTCTCAGGAGTTTCACTCAAAGCTTTACTGAAGCATTTGCAATTTAGGGGAATTAACATTGAGATGATAGCACTTGATGGTTATACGGTCTCTATGACGATTGCCGATCTTGAAGATAATGCACCAATAATTTCTACTCGTTTAAATGGTGAAATAATGCCGATCCGCAGAAATGGGCCCTATTGGGTAGTTTTCCCCTATGACAGTGATCCTAAATACCAAACTGAAGTTAACTTCGCCCGCAGCATTTGGCAATTGACGCATATTAGAGTGGTGGATTGATATGGGTTTGTCTCACGTTGTGATATGACTTAAAGTTTCCAGATGAATGCTGAATTAAAAGGGTATCGTTTCGTAGTTTTAGTAGGTCTTGGTCTGCTAACCATCTTGCTCGCGCTAATGGTATCCAAATTATTTTCGGACTTGCAAGATTTATCAGTTTCTAAAGGTAATACCCAAACTCGGTGGCATAGCTCTCAATTTGAAACTCAAATCGCGGATTTAGATTCAATTTTGACCGAAAATATAGCTAATGTGGATTTGCAGAGAGATGCGATCCGACAGAAAATCAATATTGTACTTAGCAAGTTGTTTGTTCTAAAAAATGATCCTTACCTATTGAATTTTTGGCAAAACCCAGACCAAGCGGCTTCTGGTTTGATACCATTATTTCAATTTGAGACGCGTGCAATTGCAATTGCAGACAAGCCTGCTCAAATAACTCCGTCTGATCTATTGGACTTGCGAGATATACTTCGAAAGGCTCGGCCGGTAGTACGTAAAATTTCACTTCGTAGCGTAGAATTGGCGGCGGCGCAATCGACGAAACGCAGGATGAAATTTGCAAGACAACTTACATGGACTGGTGGTTTTGCTATTGGTTTTTTAATTATGTTGGCGAGCTTGTTGCTTTTAATGGACCGTATGCTGCTATCTGCTATACGCCGTGCGGCTGCGCTTACTGCTTCCTCCAGGCAATTAGCGGCAACCGTAGCCGGCTCATTGGATGCAATCGTGATAGCGGATAGCTTCAGTAAAATTATCGAATATAATGCTTCCGCGGAAGGTGTATTTGGGTGGACCCGCAAGGAAATTATTGGGAGAACTATGGAAGACATTTTCCTCCCGGAAGGTCTAAGAGACACGTATAAAAATGCAATGAACCAGCCCTTGTTGCAAGATAGTTCAGAGGCTATCTACCCCACCCGTTTTGAATTGTCTGGACGGCGAAAAAATGGTGAAGAATTTCCAGTCGAATTGAACATGACCTTTGTTAAACGAAATGATGATGCAATATTTATGGCCTATATTCGTGATGTCAGTGATCGTAAAATTACTGAGAAAGCCTTAATCGAAGCGCGTGATCGTGCTGAGAGTGCAGACAAAGCTAAGTCTCAGTTTTTGGCGGTAATGAGCCACGAAATGCGTACCCCTCTTGCTGGCATAATTGGTATCATGGATTTGCTGAAGACAACCAAGCTTTCGCAAAAACAGGATCGTTATATTCAGATTGCAACATCCTCCAGTACAGTTTTGCTCGACCACATTAATGAAGCGCTAAACATCACACGTATCGATGTTGGTAAATTAGAATTATCTTCTCAAGAATTTAATTTGCCTGACTTGGCCGAAACTTTGGTTGAGGTTCTCGAACCACTGTCTAAAAAGAAAAATTTAGATCTAAGACTACAATTAGCTAACAATATAGAGTCAAACTTTATGGGCGACAGCCATAGAATTAGACAAATATTGATCAACTTGTTAGGCAATGCCATCAAGTTTACGGATCAAGGTAATATCAACTTTTCAATTACTGGAAGTGATGGCCCTGAAACTTCATTTGTGCACTTTATAATCAGTGACACGGGCTTGGGTATAGCTCCGGAAAATCATCAAAAGATTTTTGAAGAATTTGTAGCCATTACTCAAGGCGACCAAAGCCAAGTTAGGGGCGATGGATTGGGTCTTCATATTTCTCGTAAAATTGCGCGTCTTATGGGCGGTGATATTATGGTAAAAAGCGATATTGGAAAAGGGGCAGAGTTTACACTGAGTTTGCCGCTGGAAAGAGTAAGAAAAATTGATGGTAAGGTTGCTGAACCAGCATCTTTTCCTCACAAAGAAAATCAAAATCTTAATATTTTGGTAGTTGAAGATAACAATGTTAACAGAGAAGTTCTTGGCGATATGCTTAAAGGCTTGGGGCATTCTGTGAGTAGAGCCACTAACGGGGTGGAAGCCCTAGACTGTGCTAACATTCAATCATTTGATATCATCTTCATGGATATTAATATGCCAGTAATGGACGGCATTGAAACAACCCACAGAATTCGTGCTGATAGTAAATTAAATTCAAAGGCATGTATTGTTGGGCTAACAGCGCACGGCAGCGACGAGTTTGGTGAGGAAGCGCAACAAGCTGGTATGGATAATTTTTTTACCAAACCAATTCGCCTTGAGGCTTTGCGAAAAATTATTTCTGATATTGTTTCTAATGATCAATTTGCGGTTATTGATGAGTTTTCACCGGTGCTAACGGAGTTATTTGAAACCCTTGGTCGCGAGAAAGTCTTGCGCATTGGTGAAAAATTCTTCGAAGAATTGGACGTATTTATCCAACAGTCCATCGACGGTGTGTTCGCCGAGGATCATGTCGCATTAGTGGAGGCTACTCACAAAATGAAAGGTGCCGCAGTGTTGTTGGGACAAAACGTGCTAGAAACGCCACTCGATCAACTTGAATGCCATACCCTTGAAGGCGACGTGACAGATTTGACTAATAGCATTCAAAGCCTTCGGAATATTGCCCAGCAATCAAAAGCTGCGTTCTTCGATTTTACCCCATGATCTTAAAATAAGTACGCTTTGGTAGCGCGACCTATCCTTTCTGATACTGTGACGTCTTCTTTTTAGTTATCTGCTACCTGACCGCACCGTGGCTTGCAAAGGTTGGGAGTGACATTGTTTGTGTATGTAGCACCACGTGAGGGTGCCCAGGACAAGCAAAGCAATATGGCAAACTTAACGGAAATTATTCTGGATCGTTGTGAATGACACAACGAAAGGGTATTATTCTTGCTGGCGGCTCCGGTACACGGCTTTATCCCATTACTATGGGCGTGTCGAAACAGCTGCTGCCGATCTACGACAAGCCGATGGTCTATTACCCCCTGACC
>DDCS01000075.1 GCA_002335345.1 Flavobacteriaceae bacterium UBA2000
ATGCCCCATTTTTCTGAATGGTCTTGTTTCTTTTTTGCCATAAATATGGGGCGTTACTCCCGGTATGGCCAAAATATGTTCAATATGTTCATAGTGTACCGGCCCGGTATGGCCTTCAGCGCCCACTAAGTTAACCATTATTCCAGCGCCCTTACTTTTCGTCTCCCCGAGCGGTAAACCTAAAATGGCTCGTAAGTGTTGCTCAAATTGATTGGTATAGGAGGCTTCGATACTGTAATGTCCACTATTATGCGGTCTTGGCGCCACCTCATTGACGATAACTTCTCCAGATTCTGTGGCAAATAACTCTACGGCAAGCAAACCCTCATGCTTGAGTGCCCTTGATACCATAAGGGCGACGTCTTGGGCTTTTTTGGCCAGAGAATCATCGATACGCGCGGGACAAAGAACATATTCTACTTGATTGGCTTCTGGGTGAAACTCCATCTCTACCACGGGATAGGTCCTTTCCTCGCCATGAGGGCTTCGTGCGACAATTACGGCAAGTTCGTGGGTAAAGGGGACCAGGTGCTCTAAAATGCATGGTGCTTGAGGGAGACGGTTAAAATCCTCAGGGGTTCTTAAAATTTGCACGCCATTACCATCATATCCACCACGACAAACTTTCCAAACCTTTGGCAGTGAAAATTCCCCGTTTTGGTATGCTGCAATCAAAGCATCTTTATTCTCAAAGAGTTCAAAGGGCGCTGTGGGAATTTGATGATCGGCATAAAATGATTTTTGAACGCCTTTGTCTTGTATGAACTTTAACGTCTCTGCTCTTGGGTAAGTTTTTACACCAAGATTTTCTAAATCGGCTAAGGCCTCAAGATTAACGCCTTCAATTTCAATAGTTAAAACATCAAGACTCTTTCCAAAATTGTAAACCGTGTCGTAGTCCATAAGGGACCCTTGGACGAATACATTACTCCCTAGGCGGCATGGTGCGTCTGCACTTGGGTCTAAAACATAGGTTTTGATATCCCATTTTTGGGTTTCGGTCAAAAGCATTTTTCCGAGTTGCCCACCACCGAGGATTCCTAATGAAAATTCAGACGAAAAAAATCGATCCATACCGCAAAGTTACAATCTTTGGACTAAAACATGATGCATAAAATGTCCCTGACTAAAAACTTGCTATATGACGGCCCTTTTAGGTATCTTTGCCCGATAAAATCAAGGGCTCAGCCTTTAGTTTAATTATTCAATATCATGAAAAATATAGTGTTGTTCGGGCCACCAGGAGCCGGAAAAGGAACACAGGCACAAATTCTTAAGGAGCAATTCGGCCTGGTCCATATCAGTACCGGAGACGTATTTCGGAAAAATATCAAAGAACAAACACCGCTGGGCGCTTTGGCCAAATCTTATATGGACCAAGGGCATCTTGTTCCAGATCAGGTGACCATAGACATGCTTGCCGCTGAAGTTGAGGCTCGTCCTGAGGCTCAAGGATTTATTTTTGATGGATTCCCGAGAACTGAAGCTCAGGCGCAAGCTCTTGAAACCCTAATGACAAAAAAACAGACACAAATTAATGCTATGGTCGCCTTAGAAGTTGACGATGAGTTGCTGGTCGGGCGTCTATTGTCTCGTGGAAAAGAAAGTGGTCGCGCCGATGATGCCAATGAAACGGTGATCCGCGAGCGTATTGCTGAATACTATCGTAAAACCGATATCTTAAAACGTTTTTATAAAGCACAAAATAAATATCACGGAGTTAATGGGGTGGGGGCTATCGAAGAAATTACCCAGCGCCTGACACAAGTCTTTAACCTCCTATAAACAGCCAATATGACCGAAGGGAATTTTGTTGATTATATAAAAGTTCACATTGCTTCGGGCAAAGGTGGTCAAGGAAGCACGCATTTGCGTCGCGAAAAATTTGTACCCAAGGGGGGACCAGATGGAGGAGATGGTGGTCGAGGAGGTCATATCATTTTTCAAGGCAACAAAAACCTTTGGACCTTATTTCACCTAAAGTTTAAACGCCATTTTAGCGCGGGACATGGGGGTTCAGGCGGTAAGCAAACCAGCACGGGTGCCGATGGAGAAGATATCATTGTCGAAGTGCCTCTGGGAACCGTAATTAAGGATAGTGAAACAGGAGCGGTTTTAAAAGAGATAACAGAAAATCAAGAGAAGTTCATCGCGGCCAAAGGAGGCAAGGGCGGTATGGGGAACGCCCATTTTAAATCGGCAACCAATCAGACCCCTCGCTACGCTCAAACAGGCCTTCCTGGAGAAGAAAAAAACCTGACCCTTGAGATGAAAATTTTGGCTGATGTCGGTCTGGTTGGATTTCCAAATGCAGGTAAGTCAACGTTGTTGTCCGTTCTGTCCGCAGCCAAACCAAAAATTGCGGACTACCCATTTACCACGCTCAAACCGAATTTGGGTATTGTCGGTTATCGGGATTACCAATCTTTTGTCATGGCGGACATTCCGGGAATTATTGAGGGTGCCGCTGAGGGTAAAGGCTTGGGCCATTATTTTTTGCGCCATATTGAGCGCAATTCTATTCTCTTATTTTTGATTCCTGCAGATGCGGACGACCTGCGCAAAGAGTATGATATTTTAGTTGACGAGCTGCGCCGTTATAATCCTGAGTTATTGGATAAGCAAAGCATCGTTGCTATTTCGAAGGCCGACCTTCTGGACCAGGAGCTAAAGGCCGAAATGACTCAAGTTCT
>DDCS01000011.1 GCA_002335345.1 Flavobacteriaceae bacterium UBA2000
GAAAATGCGCGTAAACTCCAGCCCAACGAGTACAACTTAAATCAACAGCTCGGTTATATTTCATTGAATCAGCGCCTGAATAATGACGAGGTTTTGGCCGTAGCATTCCAGTACACCGTTAATGGCAAAGTCTATCAAGTCGGTGAGTTTTCTACCGATGGGGTTCAGGCCACCGGACAAGCGGGACAAACCAGCGGTGGTGATCCAGGAGGAGATCCGGGTGGTGATCCTGGCTCGGGAGACCCAGGGACCGTTCAAGCCATCCCACAAAACTTAGTGGTAAAACTGCTTAAGAGCAACATCACGAATGTTCAAGAACCAGTTTGGGACTTGATGATGAAGAATATTTATCCCATAGGCGCATATCAATTGGAGCAAGAGGACTTCCGAATGAATATTTTGTATTTGGACCCAAGCCCATTAAATTACATCAAGCCCGTTGCCGGAACGAATTTCCCTGAGCCCGATATTTCCGATGTTAATGCGGTGGATTTAAACGATGCCACCTTACTTCGGGTGTTTAATTTAGATCGACTTAACTACAACAACGATCCGCAACAAGGCGGAGATGGATTTTTTGACTTTTATCCAGGAATTACGGTTGATCGTCAAAATGGAGCCATTATATTTACCAGTGTAGAACCTTTTGGAGATTATCTTTTTGATAAACTGACTACAGAGGGGACACAGTATTATAATTTGCCTGAAACCTATAATGCGAATCAGGCCAAATACGTTTTCCGTTCGCTATATCGAACGACTAAAATTCAGGCCGAACAACAGGAGAGCCAGAAAAACAAATTCCAACTTAAGGGGACCTATAAGTCTACAGGAAGTGATGGGATCCCCATTGGCGCATTCAATATTCCGCAAGGATCTGTTACGGTAACTGCCGGAGGAAGAACCTTGGTAGAGGGGGTGGATTACACCGTGAATTACCAGTTAGGACGCGTGCAAATTTTGGATCCATCGCTTCAGAATTCAAACACCCCGATTAACATCAGCGTCGAAAATAACTCCATGTTTGGTCAACAAACCAAAAGATTTTCCGGAATTGATGTTCAGCATAAATTCAGTGATGATTTTCAGGTGGGAGGAACCTTGTTAAATCTCAACGAACGTCCACTCACGCAAAAGGCGGCCTTCCAAAACGAGCCGATAAACAACACGATGTTTGGGGTCAATATGAATTATTCTACAGAGGTGCCTTTCTTGACCCGTATGGTGAATAAACTGCCCAATATAGACACCGATGTTCCTTCTCAGGTTTCGGTTCGGGGAGAGTTTGCTTATTTATTGCCTGGAGCGCCAAAGGTCTCTGATTTTGGCGGGAAAGCTACGGCCTATATTGATGACTTTGAAGCGGCACAGACCGCTATTGATATTTCTGCGCCACTGACTTGGTTCTTGTCCAGTACGCCAATCGGCCTGGGGGGCGATTTAGAGAATAATAATTTGGCGGCCAATTACAACCGGGCAAAGCTGAACTGGTATACGATTGACCCGATTTTTTACAGTGCCCAAAGACCAGCAGGTGTCGGGGAACAAGATCTTTCATCGCCATTCGCGCGCCGCTTGTTCCGCAACGAGATATTTCCCGATCAGGACATCGTTCAGGGGCAAACTCAGGCCTTGTTTAGCCTGGACCTTAACTACAAGCCCGCAGAGCGAGGACCCTATAATTTTAACCCCGCGGCAACAGACAACGCCTTGCCGAATCCTGAAACACGCTTTGCCGGAATCTCGAGACAATTATCGACCACAGATTTTGAGCGATCCAATGTGGAGTATATTCAGTTCTGGCTCATGGATCCATTTATCTATGAGGAGTATACCAATAATCAGGGGGGGAAACTTGTCTTTAATTTAGGAAACATCTCTGAGGACGTTCTCAAAGATGGACGCAAACAATACGAAAACGGTCTTCCGGAAGATGGCTCGACATTGAATACCATACAAACCAATTGGGGCCGCGTGCCGAGCAATCAATCACTGGTTTATACCTTTAGCAGTACCGGGCCGGATCGAGAAAATCAGGATGTCGGTTTGGATGGATTAAATGATGCTGATGAGGCTGCTTTCTTCCCAAGTTTTGCCGGTCAAGAAGATCCTGCCCGAGACAATTACACCTATTTTTTACAGGCCGAAGGCTCTCTGCTCGAACGTTATGATTT
Organism: Flavobacteriaceae bacterium UBA2000; assembly: GCA_002335345.1. GTDB lineage: Bacteria > Bacteroidota > Bacteroidia > Flavobacteriales > Flavobacteriaceae > BACL21. Next base: position 2,175 of record DDCS01000011.1, read on the forward strand.
TTACAATGGAACACAGGGGAACAGCCCAGAAACGCTGAGCAATACGAATCGTGGGTCAACCGCTCAGCCTGACGTCGAAGATATCAACCGGGACAATACCATGAATACCGTGGACAGTTATTTCGAATATGCCATCGATATTCGTCCGGGCATGAATTTGGAATCGCCCTATGTCACCGATATCAAAGAAATTACAGTGCCCACCCCCGCAAATCAGGACTTGCCCGTTCGTTGGATTCAATTTAGAATACCCTTAAGTGAATATACCGATGCAGTAAACGGAATCGCCGATTTCCGTTCTATTCGATTCATGCGCATGTATCTCACCGGTTTTGAGCAAGAAACGGTTTTGCGTTTTGGTACTATGGAACTCTATCGTGGAGATTATCGCCGTTACACGGAGTCTTTGGATGCGGATAACAGTCCTAATGAGTTGGACAATACAACTTTTGAAAATGAGGCCGTTGGGGTGATTCAGAACAGTAATTATGTCATTCCACCGGGGGTATATCGAGAAGAGCTCAACAATAACAACAATATAATCCGTCAAGACGAGCAATCTTTGGCCTTGCGTGTTTGCGATTTGCAACCTGAAGATGCGCGCGCTGTTTACAAAAACTTCAATGTAGACATGCGTCAATATAAAAACTTGGAAATGTTCATCCACGCTGAGTCACTTCCTACTCCTGCGAGTTTGTTGGCCGATGGAGAGCTGGCTGCGTTCATTCGTTTGGGGAACGACCTCAATACGAGCTTCTATGAAATAGAAATGCCCCTGAATGTGTCTCCGTACCTAGAACAACCTACAGATGCTGACGCTTCGCTCGTTTGGCCGGAGGAAAACCGTTTAAATTTACCTTTGGCTTTGCTTCAGGCCATAAAAACAAAAGTCTTGGCTGATGGAACAGCAGATCCTACTCAAGTCGTTTATTACGATCAAGCTGAGCTGGACCCGACTTTTATCGGTTCTTCAAACCCGCTGCGCATTGGAATCAAAGGAAATCCGAGTTTTGGAAATGTTCGGGTGATCATGGTGGGCTTGCGCAATAAAAACAACACTAATGTTTGTGGTGAAGTATGGTTCAACGAATTGCGCATGAGTGAACTAGAGAACAAAGGGGGATGGGCTGCCGTAGCCAATATGGATGCCAACATCGCTGATTTTGCTGACATCAGCGCCACCGGACGTACCAGTACCATTGGTTTTGGTTCAATTGAACAAGGGCCTAATCAGCGCAGTTTAGAAGATCTGCAACAATATGATATTGTGACCAATATTAATCTAGGTCAGTTACTCCCCAAGAAATGGGGCATACAATTGCCGTTTAATTACGGTATTCAGGAAGAATTGATTACCCCGAAATACGACCCAGAATTTGATGATATCGTGCTACAAGAGCGGTTAGATAATGCGCCCGATGCAGCGACGCGTGATGCGATTGAGGAACAATCAATTAATTATACCAAACGTCAAAGTATTAATTTCATTGGGGTGCGCAAAAATCGATCTCAAGAAAATGAATCGACCCCGATGCCCTATGATGTGGAGAACTTTACCTTCTCTTACTCCTATAACGAAGAAGAGCATCATGATTTTGAAGTAGAGTCCGCGATGGATCAGCGTGTTCGATTGGGGGGGACCTATGACTATAGCTTCAACAACAAACCTATTGAGCCCTTTAAGAAAAACGACAGTCTGTTTATGGGGCGTTATTGGCAATGGTTGAAGGATTTTAATTTCAATCCATTACCGAGCAATGTTACTGTAAGCAGTAATATTATCAGGAATTTTAATCAACAAAAATTCAGAGAACTCAATTTGTTGCCGGATCAAATCGGTCTTCCCACTTTGTATCAGAGGAATTTTATGTTTGATTGGCAGTATACGATAAATTATAACCTGACGAATTCTTTGCGTTTTAATTTTAATGCGGCCAATAACCGAATTATCAATAATTACATAGATCAAGGGCGGGTGGACAACACCATAGGTCTGTGGGACGGTTTCTTTGAAATTGGAGATCCAAACCAGCATGTCCAATCGCTCCAATTAAACTACGATTTGCCCACCGCTAAGTTTCCATTTTTAAAGTGGTTGCGTGCCACTTATTCCTATCAAGGGGATTATCAATGGCAAGATGGAAGTGATTTGTTTAGCAATGTTGAAATCCCATCAGACAATGGCCCCTCTGTTTTTTATGATTTAGGAAACTCAGTCCAAAATGCGAGCACCCATCGGATTAACTCGAATCTGGATCTGACGAGCTTGTATCGCTATATCGGCCTGAAAAAGTTGACCGGTTCCGAATCTGAAGATGATCAGGGTGGAGCGGAGAGCAACTCCTTGTTGGGTGGCGCCGCAGGCAAAGGGGGTAAGGCCGAAAATTTAAATAAACGAGAACAAATTATGGCGATGCGCAATGGAGGAGGCCGCACATCAGCCCCAACGCGCAAGCTCTCACCAGGACAAAAAGTAATCAATTCTTTAATCGGGTTGGCGACTTCGGTGAAAAAAGCACAGGTCAATTATTTAGAAAATAATGGGATTTTCTTACCCGGATATTTACCATCGGTTGGCTTTGGTGGATCGTTGCGTCCTACAGCGGGATTTGTATTTGGCTCCCAGGCCGAGGTTAGGGCATTGGCTGCGCGGAATGGCTGGCTAACGATATTTCCTGAATTCAACCAGCAGTATACCGAGGTGGAAAGTCGTCAATTAGATATGCAGGTAAACACTGAGCTGTTTGACGATTTAAAAATTGATTTTAATGCCTCACGTTTGTATTCTGAAAATTTTGCAGAAAATTACATTGTTGAAGATGGGCTTTATCGTTCACTGACCCCGAACACCTTTGGAAACTTTAATATTTCTACAGTACTGATCAATACCGCTTTTAGTTCAAGTGATGAATTTGGATCTCAGGCATTTGAATCATTTAAGACCAATCGTTTGACCATTGCCCAGCGCCTGGCGGAACGTTTTTACGGTTCGAATTCTTATCCCGTTGATGATGAAGGATACCCCGAAGGCTTTGGTAAAAACAGCCAACAAGTGCTCCTGCCGGCTTTTGTCTCAGCCTACCGAGGGAGTGATGCGGCTAAGGAGCGCTCAGGAATTTTTAGAGATATCCCTCTGCCAAACTGGGATGTCAAGTATACGGGTTTCATGAAAATGGATTGGTTTAAGAAGCGCTTTAAACGTTTCTCCGTTCAGCACGGTTATCGAGCGGCATATACCTTGAATCAATTCCAATCAAATTTGGATTTCAATCGTCAGAATCCTGCTGAAACGGACCAGTCCGGTAATTTCAAGCCAGAAATAGTTTTAAATAACGTGAACCTAACGGAACAATTCTCCCCGTTGATTAAGGTCGATTTCGAGATGATGAATTCCATTAAAATCCTTGCGGAAATCAGAAAAGATCGTGCCCTTTCATTGAGTTTTGCCAATAATTTGATGACCGAAATTCAAGGCCAAGAGTTAATCCTTGGTCTGGGTTATCGCATCAAAGATTTGCGTATTGGTACGAATTTTGGCGGGAAGCGATCTGTTATGAAAAGCGACTTAAACTTTAAATTAGATGTTTCCGTAAGGGATAACAAAACCATCATTCGTTATTTAGACGTGGATAATAACCAGACCACGGCAGGACAGACCATCTACGGGTTGCAGTTTTCTACGGATTATGCGCTAACCAAAAATCTGACCGCTTTATTTTTCTATGACCATACGTTTTCGGAATATGCCATCAGTACTGCTTTTCCGCAAACGACAATTCGCAGTGGCTTCACCCTGCGCTATAATTTTGGTAACTAACAAAAAGTCAACTAACATTTTAACCATTTAAGTTATGAATATACCAGCCGAATTAAAGTACACCAAGGACCACGAATGGGTTTCTGTGGAGGGCGATGTTGCTACAGTAGGGATTACTGATTTTGCCCAAGGAGAACTTGGCGATATCGTTTATGTGGAAGTAGAAACTTTAGACGAAACTCTTGAAATGGAAGCGGTTTTTGGGACCGTAGAAGCGGTAAAAACCGTTTCAGATTTATTCTTGCCTGTGTCCGGCGAAATTATCGAGTTCAATGATGCCCTAGAAGGCGAGCCCGAATTAGTTAATTCTGATCCTTACGGCCAAGGCTGGATGATTAAAATCAAGATGAGTAACCCATCGGAACTTGAAGAGTTGTTATCCGCTGAGGACTATGCCGCGATTATTGGGGGATAAAATATGGGTTTGGCTGGCGATTACGGCACAAATTATGGTGACTGTTGCCCTACTATGGCCCGCTCTTGATTTGCCCCAAACCGATGTACCAATGGCAGACAAATGGGCGCATTTTTTGGTTTTCTCGGTACTGTTTTATTTGTGGGCTCAGGCGCTAAGTGTCAAAAACCAGATCCGCCGATTGAGCGTTAAGCTTGTTATTGCGCTTATTTTTTATGGCACTATTATTGAAGTCATACAAGACAGTTGGTCTATTTCACGCACCGGAGATTTCATGGATGTATTGGCAAATACCATCGGGATTTTAATGGGATTAATTGTCTTCAACATTAAGGAAAAATTATCCTTTTAAAAAGGGCAAATAAGGTTTTTTAAACCCCACTTTTTTTATCTATTTTAGCAACGCTATAAACTATTCAGTATGGAACCGAAAAAAAATCCAAAAGCAGATTTAAACCAGTGGAGCAGTATTTATTTGCTCGCAGGCTTGGTTTTTATGCTCTTTGTAGCATGGCAAGCTGTGGAATGGAAAACTTATGATCGTAGTAATTTAGGCAAAGATATGCTTGATGTGGGTGATGATCTTCTAGAGGATGTGCCGGTTACACAGATTTTGACCCCACCGCCACCGCCACCACCGCCGCCACCAGCTCCGGAGGTCATAGAAGTGGTCGAGGATGATGAAGAAGTTGAAGAGACGATCATTGAATCCACAGAAACCGATGCTGAAGACGTTATAGAGATTGACGAGATCGAAGAAGTTGAAGAGGAGATTGATGATGTTCCTTTTGCCGTAATTGAAAATGTACCTGTATTTCCTGGTTGTGAAAGAGCGGGTAACAACGAAGCAAAAAAGGCTTGTATGTCAGAAAAAGTGCAAAAGTTTGTACAACGTAAGTTTGATACAGACTTGGCAAACGACTTAGGACTTGAAGGTCGTCAAAGAATTTCAGTACAGTTTAAAATTGACAAAAGAGGAAACGTGGTTGATGTTCGCGCAAGAGCACCACATCCACGTCTTGAACAAGAGGCTATCGATGTGGTCAAGGCCTTGCCAAAAATGACCCCAGGAATGCAGCGCGGTCAGCCGGTTGGGGTACTTTACGCCTTGCCAATTTTGTTCCAAGTAGAAAATTAGAAATTCGTGTTTAATCCGAACGATCGCCTCCATATTTCTCATGGGGGCGTTTGTGTTTAGGCGTACTAATGAAATATTTATCTAAATGAGTTCACGTATTTCGGTGTCGAGAGGTTTAATTGTTCACGCTATATTGCTTTTGCTGTGCATGAATCCAATACGGGGTCAGCAGTGGAATGACCCGTTGCTTCACTATCCAAGATTTGAGGCTTGCGCCACACAAGATCCGACAGAACTGCCCAATTGTTTTACGCAACAAATTAATCTTTTGATTCAAGATGCCGCGAAAAATTGGCAGGTCGAAAATTCAATATCCGGGGCGCTGTCTGTACTTTTTGAGGTGGACAAAACGGGAAACTTTGTGGTGCGCTATATCGATAGTCCGTCTGAAGCCCTTCGGGTTTACGTCGAGGACTTTTTTAAAAATTTACCTGAGATTAGACCCGCAAGCTATAATGGAAGGACCATTTATATGCAATTTAGATTGCAATTCTCCCCTAATGATTTAGCGCAAATTCAATGGTCCATGATCGGTAATTCTGGCAAAGATTTAGTCAATGATGCCGCGGTCCTGAAGTCCATTGAGCCTAATACCGTCCCAGAAATCAAAAGTTTTGCCCGGCAAAACAGTGGAGAATATGGCGCGGTCGTTCAAGATAAATATCAAGGTCAGGGGTATCAAAGCGGGGTTTTAATTCCTCTTTCACACCGGCGTTATGACGAATTTGAGGCAGCCATGAATCAAGTTGGGTCGAACAATCATACCACGCAAAAGCCTTATCGTTTTACTGAGGTTCAGACCTATTACGATCTTAAGGCCGCCGATAGCAGTTTGAAAAAACCCCGAAAAACATGGTTGGGCCGTAAATGGTGGAACGAGCATATGGTTGCTTTTGCCGCTCAGGACTATTGGTTCACCCTAGATCCAGGCTTAGATATTGAGACGGGTCGCGATGGCAGCCTCGAGACCTATAACAATACGCGTTTGGTGCACCTTCAGGGGGGATTGGGCGATAAGATCAATATCAGTGCTGTGGTCTATGAGAGTCAAGGTCGATTTGCTGAGTATTTTAATGCCTACGCAGAGTCTATAAGGCCGGATGGAGGGAATCCTGCCATCATCCCGGGGTTTGGTATTGCTAAAGAGTTTAGAACGGACAGTTACGATTATCCGATTGCAACAGGCTATGTCTCCTATACACCCAACAAATTTTTTAATCTGCAATTTGGTCATGGCAAACAGTTTCTTGGCGATGGCTACCGTTCGTTGCTGCTCAGCGATAATGCGAGTCCTTACCCATATTTGCAACTTAATACCACTGTCTGGAAGCTAAAGTATACCAATACATGGATGTCCCTCAGAGATGTTCGTCCGGAGGTCACTGCAGATGGTTCTTTTCGCACTAAATATATGGCCAATCATTATTTGAGCTATAATGTGAGTAAGCGATTGAATCTCGGGTTTTTTGAGACTGTAGTCTGGGAAAATGATAACGACCGTGGGTTTGATTTAAACTATTTGAATCCAATTGTTTTTTATAGAGCCATTGAATTTTCAACGGGCTCTCGCGGAGGCAATGCACTTTTGGGACTGACCTATAAATACAAGTGGAGTGATCGATTTAACACTTACGGTCAGCTGCTTGTTGATGAGTTTTCGTCTTCTGATGTTTTGGCGAAAAACGGGAGTTATAAAAACAAAACGGCCTATCAACTTGGGGCTAAATACTACTCGGCATTTGGCCTACCCAATTTAAACCTTCAGCTTGAGTACAATCGCGTGCGCCCTTTTACTTACAGTCACAATACGGTGGTTTTGAATTATGGGCACAATAATCAGTCTATGGCGCATACTTTAGGGACGAATTTCTCAGAATTTTTGGCCATTGCACGATATCGTTACCAGAGATTTTATGGTAGTTTAAAATATATTCAGGCTAAACGCGGTTTAGAATTTGTAGATTCAGCAGATGCCCAGGTTTTTTACGGAGGGTCCATCTATGGCAGCGAAGATTTTCGGGAGGGTGATCTCAATCACGAGATCGGACAAGGCAATACAGTCGATTTTAAGCATGTTGAATTCGATGCCGGATATGTGATTAACCCAGTGTCTCAGTTAAAGCTTTTTGCGCGGGTAATCTTTCGCTCCTTTGATCCTGAAGTTTCTCAGTCCCCCAACCAAAAACTTAATACCACGTGGTGGAGTATAGGATTGCGGACTGATTTATTTAATTGGTACAGGGATTTCTGATCGAATGAATCAGAAAAGGCCAGGGGCTCATCAGCCTTGTGAACGAGGTCCCATAAATTATACCCGGCAAAGGAAAAATTACTTTTTTCTAGGGTAACGCTTTTCTGCGGCACGATACAGCATGCTCACATAATCTTCTGTTTTTACATAACCCATCCCGTATCCTTGCGCATCGAAATTTGCTGTAATGGTTTTATTGGCGAGGACCTCCTCAAGTGTTTTCCCCAATAGGTAATCCATTTGAACCCCTTTCTGGGTGTACTCCAACATGCGCTTATAGCTTTCTAAATCACTTTTAGAGGCAAGAGACCCATGGCCCGGGACAATGACCGTATCGTTATTGCATAAGGCAAGCAATTCATCGATGGCTTTGATATAACCATCAATGCTACCTTTAAAATCTTCGTCTATAAACGGGTATTTTCCATTAAAATATAAGTCGCCGGTTGCCAAGACATTACTGTTTTCAAAATAAGCATAGACATCCAAGCTTGTATGGGATTTAGAGACACTTTTGAATACTATACTTTCATTGATTAAATTCATGTTAAAATCATCGCTAAAGGTCATGGCGGGATAAGACAATTCACGATCCGTATATTGTTCGCTTAATCTGTTGTATTTAGCGCCAATTTCTTTGCCTGTTTCTGATTTCCCTGCGCTCTTCATGGCCTGAGCAAGCTCGGAACGTTGCTTTTTTAAGTCACTCAAGACCTCTGCGTTAACATCGGCCCAAATATTGTTATAAACCTGTTTGTTACATAAAACAGTAACCCCAGAATCACTGTAATAATCATTGCCTCCAGTATGGTCTTTATGGTGGTGGGTGTTAATCACAAATCTCACGGGATTAAGCGAGAGGCGTCCGGCAGTGGTCAGCGCTTGCGGCGCTGCTTTGGCATCAAAACCATCGATTAAAATAGTATAATCCCTGCCCAAGAACGCCACGGCATTCGTGTTTTTATAACTGAGGTAGTAAAGGCTGTCCTTTATTTTTTTTGCTGAGACAAAAACGCCGTCATTTTGAATTTTAGAGTCACTTGATCCTTGATTAGTTTCTTGAGCTGCGATAAAAGTTGTGCTTAAAATCCCGCAGAATAGAGTAAGTAATAATCGATTATACATAAATAATTTATTTGAGTATTCGAAGGTAATAAAAGTATGATTACTGCCCCAACATAATGATTTATTAGTTGTGAAAAAAGGTGCGAGTCATGTATATTTGCCTCGAGTTTAAAATACACTTTTGTCTCAAACAACAATCATATCTGAGCGCCCAACATCTTGGCTTCTTTTTAAAGAAATCACCAAGTTCAGATTGTCTATAAGTGTCTTATTTTCTTCGGTTGCGGGTTACTTTTTGGGTGCTGAGTTTATTCGGCTTGATGTCCTAGCATTATTGATTATAGGTGGCTATTGCATGGTCGGGGCCTCAAATGTCTTTAATCAAATTATTGAACGAGATTTAGATGCCCTTATGGAGCGCACCAAATCAAGGCCATTGCCTGCAGGGCATATGACCGTGAATCAGGCCATGGCTCTAGGGCTTATTTTGACCCTGATTGGACTTGTATCCTTGTATTGGATCAATCCAAAGACAGCAATGTTTGGGGCGATCTCTATTTTTTTATACGTCAGTGTCTATACGCCCTTAAAAACTAAAACGCCACTTTCAGTTTTCGTAGGGGCTTTGCCTGGGGCAATACCGTTCATGTTGGGCTGGGTTGCCGCTACCGGTTCCTTCGGTATCGAGCCCGGAACCTTATTTATGATTCAATTCTTTTGGCAGTTTCCTCACTTTTGG
>DDCS01000136.1:0-22283 GCA_002335345.1 Flavobacteriaceae bacterium UBA2000
GGATTCGGATCGCTTACAACTTTTAGATCCATTTACCCCGATTGCCAACGAATCGGTTCAAAACATGAATTTATTAATCAAGGCCAAAGGCAAGTGTACCACAGATCACATCTCAATGGCTGGGCCATGGCTTCGCTATCGCGGTCATTTGGACAATATTGCAAACAATACGCTCATCGGAGCGGTCAATGCCTTTAATGAAAAGACCAATTTTGTTAAAAATCAATTGACTGGTGAATATGGTGGCGTTCCTGATACGCAACGTGACTATAAAAAGAACGGTATCATGACTATGGTTGTGGGGGACCATAATTACGGTGAGGGTTCTTCTCGAGAGCATGCAGCAATGCAGCCGCGTCATTTAGGGGTCGCCGCTGTATTGGTAAAATCCTTTGCACGTATTCACGAAACCAACCTTAAAAAGCAAGGCATGTTAGCCTTGACTTTTAATAACGAAGCCGATTACGACAAAATTCAAGAGGACGATAAATTGAGTTTAGTGGATATCGCAGATTTTTCTCCAGGGCGTGCTTTGACCCTCCAATTGACTCATGCTGACAGTACCACCGAAGAGATTAAGGTAAATCATTCCTATAATGCGCAGCAAATTGAATGGTTTAAATATGGTTCTGCATTAAATTTGATCAAAGAGCAAAATCACGCTTAGTCTTTAGATTCTTCATTGAGAAAACGCTGTACCGCAGCGATGTCACTGGCCTGTGTTAAATCAGGGACGTGCTCGTTTCTGGGAATAACCAGAAGTTTGATGTTATGATCCGTAATCATGAGTTTTACCGCGGTAGGCAATTCTTTTTCTAATCGCTCTGGATGCATGGGGCATTGCTGAAGTGAGGACCATAAATCTGATCCTTTAAACTTCCAAAGGTTCATGCTTACATTGAGGTCTTGTCCCTGCGCCCGCAGGCGCTGGGTCATTTTTTCGTCTGGCTTTTCAATGAGTTCGGTCATATATCCTTGTTTATCCGTAACCAAAAGGGCAAAACTTCTGATTTTGGATAAGGGGAAGTTTAAACCCTGTCGATGATAACCGATTAAGGCATTTTTATTTGGGGTGTTAATCAAAGCCAAAAAAGCTTCTTTGGAATATAAATTATCGGCATTACAAACGATAAATTCTTGATTGAGTAGTTCAGGGAACTGTTCCAGACATTGCTGCAAAGCGTCTGCGGTCCCCATGGGTTTTTCACGACCTTCAGGGATCTTTTGATAAGCGAAATCAATGGTTATTTCATCCTTTAAAGTGTTTGGGGCATTTTGATTATCCTGAACCATACTTTTATTTTTTTCAAAATGGTTTTTAAAAGCGGTTCCAGGAGCCTGAATGATCATGACCACTCGAGTGATTCCGGCCCGATGGGCCTCATCGAGTAATAAATCTATAGCGGTTTGCCCTTGGTCATCTAGAGGGATTAAGCCTTTGTGGTTGCTCAATCCTGTGCTAAGGTTCCACTCGGGTATTGCTGAAGATAATTCAGTTTTAAGCCCCGTTTGTAAGACCTCAAGTGACTTTTTCATTCGAGAGGAAGCCCCTGCGGCTAAAATGATTAAAGACGGGTTACGCGCTTTCATGATTGAGTTTTATGTTGATTTAAGATGAGGTATGATGACATCCTTGATCGATTTTAATGGGGTAGACCGCTGGTGCACCCGCCTCTAACAATACATGGCACAAGGTGTTTTGTTTCGCCTCGGGAACAAGAAATACGCAGCATCCACCGTGTCCCGATCCAACGATTTTCCCTCCGAAAGCCCCATGATTAAGTCCCATTTGAATCCATTGATCAATTTTTGGGTGCGATACCTTTAAAACCTGACTCAATTCATGATGGTGGGCAGACATCAGTGTTCCGATTCGGGCGAGGTCTGGCGGCTTATTTTTTAACTCATCGAGTGCGGCCAAAGTTATTTCATGGTTGCGCACTGCGGCCTCTGCGTAATGACGTAATTCAGGTGAAACATGACCGATGATTTCATCTAGATTTTTGATTCTTGCCGCTTCCAATGAAAAGTTGGGGTCGATTTGTCGAATTTGTTCGAAGGCATCAGTGGCGCGTTTACGCACTGAGCCAATGGTGGACAGTGTTTGTTTTTTAATCTTCGAATCAGCCAAAACCAAACTCATTTCGGGAAGAGATAAGGGGGTTACCCGGATTGAGGCTCCCGTATTGATGTACACTAATCCCCCGTGCCCAATGGTGTATTGATCCATCTGTCCCCCTGGACTTTGATGCTCTATAACTTCTGCTTCAAAGGCCATTTGCCCAAGTTGATCCCTCGAGGGTATAGTACCATTGCCAAAGGCAAGCGCTAGCGTATAAAGCCAGCCCACCACTAAGGCTGATGAACTCGAAACCCCGGCATTGACAGGTATGTCACTACTAATGCGAATTCGCAATCCGTGTTTGGGGGTGTAACCATAACGGGCCGCAACGCGTAATCCAGCGCGAAAAAAATCGATTTCTGCACGCTGAGGATAACACTGCGCTGGATCGATTGGGATTTCCAAGTGTTGACCAAGGTCCGATAAGTCAAATATAAATAAGTTTGTGGTGGTAGGGCAGACCTCGAAATTCATAAACCGATCAATGGTTCCCGCAATGACAGGAAGCCCTAAATAATCCTGATGGTCTCCAAATAAACAGACACGGGCTGGACTATGGACGGTAAAAGACTGCATATTTATTGTTTTCCGTAGACTGTTTTCATCCAGTCTATCGGCGCCCTTTTAATCCAATTGCCACGGGTAAAATCGGGAAAATCTTGTACTTCTCCGCCATTGGCTATGGATTGCTCCGAAAGCGGGGTAATGGCGCTCCAAGCGGCAGCGTCGTAAGCGTCAAGCGGGGGCGCCACTTTATTTATAGCGGAGCGCACAAAGGCTTGTAACACAAAAAAGTCCATTCCGCCATGACCCGCTCCAGTGGCGAGTTCACCGTACTGCTGCCACAGAGGATGGTCGTACTGCTCGAGCCAAGGAGTGGCATTATCCCACCGATGGGCATGCTCGGCCCGGTCTTCAATGTATATGCGGTTTCCATCCACTTCCCATAAGCCATTGCTTCCCTGAACTCTGAACCCGAGTGAATACGGTCTTGGAGAATTACAGTCATGGGTGACGATAATGGTTTCTCCTCGAGCCGTCTCAATCATCGAGGTGATGATATCGCCTTGAGCGAATTTTAATTTCGCGTTGGGGTGGTCTGGCCCGCCTACACGCACTATATAATTGTGCAATCCAACGCCTTTTGTCGCCATCGAGGACATACTTACAAATCGGTTGCCTCGATTGATATCACTCATTACGGCAATGGGACCTACGCCATGGGTGGGATAAACATCGGCATTGCGCTTCAGACTGTGCTGAGTCCGCCAAGCTGATTCTGAAATTCCTTTGGGGCCAAATTCAGCGCCGAGGCCATAAGCCGTTTTGCCATCGTTGAATTTGACAAAACGAAGATCGTGCTGATAACCACATCTAAAGTGTAAAAGTTCACCGAACACCTCTTGACGAACCATATTGAGTACGGCCATTATATCGCGGCGGTAACACACATTTTCCAAAATCATCAGGTGACTGCCGGTTTGTTCATGGACATTTACGAGATCCCAGCATTCTTCCATTGAATTGGCCGCAGAAACTTCAAGCCCCGTATATTTACCAGCCCACATGGCGTCTTTAGCCATACGGGTGTGCCACAACCAAGGTGTTGAGATGATCACTGCATCAACCTCATTTAAATCCAAAAGATTTTTATAATCGTCCTCGTTTTTTTGAAAAACTTTAGGTTTTTTTTGTCCGGCCTCGGAAATCATTTCGAGTGCGATGTCGATACGTCGGGGATCAATGTCACAGAGGGCAGTAACAAGGCAGTCTGAACGGAGCAATAAATTATTCAGGTGATTGGTTCCACGCAACCCCACGCCAATGAGTCCCACACGTAGTTTTTCTTCAAGGTTTGTTGCAGCAGCGTTTAAACTCCAGCCGGGTAATGTAGTTAATGCTGCGCCTGCAAGCGCTGTGTTTTTGACAAAATCTCTTCGGGTGGTCATGGTATGGTTTTTCATAAAAATAGTTTTTTTTGGGCATTAATGAATAATTTTTGACAGGATTCTGGCGCCCTGAATGGATTGTTCCGAGCGTTTTAAATCAGTATCTTTGGAAGCTCTTGTTTAAGCCCGTAGCCTATGGAGACAACTCAGTTACTTGATAAAATCAACGCCTATTGCAAAGGCACCCTCATGGAGACCTTGGAGATTGAATACGTGGCCATTGATGCGGATTCTTTAACGGCCAAAATGCCGGTTTCCCCTAAAGTTCATCAACCCGATGGGGTTTTGCACGGTGGTGCGACTTTAGCCTTAGCTGAGAGCGTGGGGAGTGCAGCGGCTCAAGTTTTAATGGCCGATAAACAAGTGCAAATTCGCGGTTTAGAACTCTCGGGAAATCATGTTAAAAGCGTGCGTTCAGGTTATGTATGGGCCAAGGCTACGATTCTTCATCGCGGGAAAACCACCCAGCTTTGGCAAATTCATGTTACCGACGATCAAGCGGCGCTGGTCAGTGTCGTTAAATTCACAACCATGATTTTAAATAGAGATTAAGTGAATCACTTATCCGAAACGATTCGAAATCACATCCAGGCGCATTGGCCAATGCTTTGTTTTTTAAAACCCAATGCACAGGAAATTGAATTCTGGTTTTCGCATGGTCAAGCTTTGGAAAATTTATCCACAGGGCCAAAGTTTTATGTACAAGGGTTTAATCCGCAGGAGCCCGTCCACGTCTGGAGTGGTGACTCTTTTGATTGCACGCAAGTTAACCTCAAGGATTTAGAACAATATTTTACCCACCAGCACCCGAGCGCGGACCAATCGTGGAGCGCACCCACACAGGACCATGTCCGTTTGGCTTATGAAGGGCTCATCCAACGAGCGGTAGACGCCATTCAAAGGGGAATCATCAGCAAGGTTGTCCTTTCTCGCGTTCAAGGTTTTCATGTCCCAAAGGTGGATTGGCTTTATCTCATGTTGCGCTTAATCCATACAGACCAAAATGCTTTTCGCTATTTGATGGTCCATCCTGAACTTGGTATTTGGTGTGGGGCAACCCCCGAGCTGCTTATTTCGTCAGAGGAAAACAATTTTTCTACCATGGCCTTAGCAGGAACACGATGGTTGGAGGGGGAAGAATTTCCCGAGTGGACTGAAAAGGAATTTGAAGAACACCATTGGGTTGTTCGCGAGATTCTAGGTACCCTCAAGCCTTTTGCCGATGCCAGTCAAAACGAGCCCCATGATCACCAAGCGGGATCAATTCAGCATTTGCGCACAGATATCAGCGGTAGTATTAGGGTGCCCTATAGTGTTTTGGATTTGGCCCGAAGCCTGCATCCAACCCCTGCAGTATGCGGATTCCCAAAAAAAACAGCCCTTGATTTTATTGGGGCCAATGAAGGCTATAACCGAGGTCTTTACACGGGGTATTTAGGCCTTTTTAATCCAGAGCAGCATTGGGCAGAATTTTATGTCAATCTGCGCTGTATGCAATTTAAGGACGACCGATTTAAGTTATTTGTCGGGGGAGGAGTTACCAGAGATTCGAACCCAAATAAGGAATGGATCGAAACCCAAAGAAAAATGACCACTATGGGGCAGGTTATTGCACCATTTATTGAGTAGAGGTAGTTCCCTTTTGTATCTTTGTACACCATGGATTATTCCCGTCTTATTCTATCTCATTTGGTCGTGCAGCATTGCCAAGCAGGGGGTATTGAATCGGTAGTCATTTCTCCTGGCTCTCGTAATGCGCCCTTAGTCATGGATTTTACGGCTTATCCTGGCTTTAAGTGCTATAGCATTGTGGATGAGCGAAGTGCTGGGTTTTTTGCCTTAGGCATTGCCCAACAAACGCGACGCCCAGTCGCTTTGGTGTGCACCTCTGGAAGCGCTTTGGTCAATTACTTTCCCGCCATAACCGAGGCTTATTACAGTCAGTTACCCCTTGTGGTTATTTCGGCAGATCGACCGGAGCGTCTAATCGACAGAGGAGAGGGGCAAACAATAAATCAAAAAAATATTTTTGGGAGCCATGTTTTGGGGTCTGTCCATCTCTCTGATCAGGAACCTGACTTATATCAAGCGTCAAATCAATTGCATAAAACTTTTAAAAAAGCGGCAAGCTTATGGGGTCCCATACACATTAATGTCCCTATGGACGAACCTCTTTACGCTGTGGCACAAGAGCCCGTTGATTTTGATTTTAACCTCTTAACCCATGACCAAGATTTTTTTGAGCAACCCACAGAGGCGTCTCGGTTACAAAAGGTGTATCATCAATATCATTCGGCTACAAAAAAAATGATACTTGTCGGTGCGCTACCGCCAAATTCAATTGCTAAAGCTGTCGTAGACCATTGGCGCAGTGATCCCAGTATCATTGTGTTGATCGAAACTTTGGCCAATGTGCACGATTCAGATTTTATATCGGGAATTGATCAGGTTATTACTGATTTTCCAATGAATCGCATGCAGGAGTTTAAACCAGATTTACTGATCAGTTTAGGGGGGATGATTGTCTCTAAGCGCATTAAGAAATTATTGCGGGCGATGGGCATTCAGTGCCATTGGCATATCGGAATTGAGCGACCCAATGACACGTTCTTTGCGCTCAAGGAACATATTAATTTGGTGCCAAATCAATTTTTTACCGGGGTGATGGAGCATTCGTATCAAGCGGATTCATCTGCGTCTCAGTTTAAAAGTACTTGGCTGAGTTTAAAAATGACCCGTTTGACAGGCCATAAATCTTTTGTTTCCTCCGCCCCATATAGCGATTTTACGGTTCACCGTACTATTTTAGAGTGTCTTCCCAACCACATAAATCTCCAGTTGGCCAATAGCGCAAGTATTCGCTACGCGCAATTATTTGAGGCCAATCCAACGCACGCGATTTATTGTAATCGAGGGACCAGCGGAATAGAAGGAAGTATGAGCACGGCGATTGGTGCAGCCATTAGTGCTCAGGAGACCCAAAATAGAGCGACAGTTTTTATTACTGGAGATCTAAGTTTTTTCTACGACATCAATGCCCTTTGGCAAAAGTATACGCCGAACTCATTGAGAATAATTATCGTAAACAATAACGGTGGGGGGATTTTTCGCATACTCCCCGGAGCCAAACAAATTAAACCATTCGAAACGTTTTTAGAGACGACTCATAGCCGAAATGCATCACTGATGGCCAGTGAATTTGGCTTTGAGTATTTTGACGCACACAATTTAAACGCTTTAAAAAGTATTCTAGAATCATTTTTTAACCCCAGTAGCGCACCGCGTATTTTAGAAGTTTTTACCCCAAGCACACTTAATGATCAGGTGTTGAATGAGTATTTTGACCATTTAAAAGTAAATACAGGAACTCCCGCTCTAAAATTTTAAATTTCATCTATGAATCTAGGCCAATACAATACTTTGACCATACTGCGTGAGACCGAACCAGGCCTCTTTTTGGGTAATGAACAAGACGAAGAAGTCTTGCTGCCTAATCGGTATAAACCGGAAGATTTTCGCATTGGCGATGCCTTGGATGTTTTTGTCTATTTAGACAATGAAGAGCGTCCAATAGCGACCACCGAAGCCCCCTTTTTAACCTTAAACACGTTTGGTTATTTGCGCTGTTGTGACGTAAATGAACATGGGGCCTTTGTCGATTGGGGCCTCGTCAAGCAACTTTTTGTACCATTTCGCGAGCAAGCGCGTCCGATGAAGGTAGGGCATTGGTATATTGTTTATCTCTATCTCGACCAAAAAACCAATCGATTAGTGGGTTCGAGTAAAACCAATCGTTTTTTAACCCAAGAGGGAATGACCCTCGAAAAGTTTGATCCTTGCGAAGTCCTGGTAACCCACCTTACCGAAAAAGGCGCCAATGTCATTATTAACCAAAAGCACCAAGGATTAATCTATATCGACGATATATTTGAGGATATTCGCTCTGGGGACAAATTGACGGCTTATGTCAAAAAAGTCAGAGAAGATGGCAAAGTAGACATCGTGTTACAGCCTGTAGGATATAGAAGTATAGAGCCTAATGCGGCTTATATTCTTGAGGAGCTTGAAGCGGCGGGCGGTTTTTTGCCCTTGAGTGATGCTTCATCTCCGGATTTAATTCGTCAAGAATTAGGCATGAGCAAGAAATTGTTTAAAAAGGCTATTGGCACTCTGTATAAGGAGAAAAAGATCAGTATCGCTCCAGAAGGGATTCGTTTATTAGACAATGAATAAATAAACAGAGATCCTTCTTGATTTTGAATAAACGTTTTAAAAATGACAGTCATGAATCAGCCGATTTGGAAAACAGTTAAAGAATTTCAAGACATAACTTACAAGAAATGTCAAGGCGTTGCCCGCATCGCTTTTAATCGTCCTGAGGTGCGCAATGCTTTCAGACCAAAGACCACGAGTGAGCTATTAGAAGCGTTTCACGATGCTCAAGAGGACACGCAAATTGGGGTAGTGTTGCTTTCGGCAGAAGGCCCTTCTCCTAAAGATGGGGTGTATAGTTTTTGCTCAGGGGGCGATCAAAGTGCCCGAGGGCATCAGGGCTATGTCGGTCAAGATGGTTATCATCGATTAAACATTCTGGAGGTTCAGCGCTTGATCCGCTTTATGCCCAAAGCTGTTATTGCTGTTGTGCCGGGGTGGGCTGTAGGCGGAGGTCATAGTTTACATGTCACCTGTGATTTGACCTTGGCCAGTGCCGAGCATGCTATTTTCAAGCAAACAGATGCTGATGTCACCAGTTTTGATGGAGGGTACGGGAGTGCTTATTTAGCCAAAATGGTCGGTCAGAAAAAAGCCCGGGAAATCTTTTTCCTGGGAAGAAATTATTCCGCTCAAGAAGCTTATGAAATGGGGATGGTTAACGCCGTAGTCCCTCATGACGCGCTGGAACAAACGGCCTTTGAATGGGCGCAGGAAATCTTAAAAAAATCACCAATCTCCATTAAGATGCTCAAGTTTGCCATGAATTTAACTGATGATGGCATGGTAGGCCAACAAGTATTTGCGGGAGAAGCTACACGACTGGCCTACATGACCGATGAAGCTAAGGAGGGTAGAGATGCTTTTCTAGAAAAACGGCCGCCAAATTTTGAGAAAAAGTGGCTGCCTTAGGGTCTATAGACTTAAATTAAACTCGGGTAAAGTTTCGGATTTGCCTCGTGCATGATGGCATACATGCGTTCGTAAATATCTTCAAAAGAAGGCTTTGAAAAATAATCCCCATCGGTGCCATAGGCCGGACGATGCGCTTTTGCTGTAAGTACATTTGGGGCGCTATCTAAATGTTGATAGGCATTTTGGCGCACGAGAATTTCCTCGAGAATATAGGCTGAGGCCCCACCAGGAACATCCTCATCCACAATGAGTAATCGGTTTGTTCGCGCGACGCTTTTTACGATATCTTGATTGATGTCAAGCGGCAATAGGGATTGTACGTCGATAACCTCGGCAGAAATCCCAGTATTTTCCTCCAATTTAAGCACTGCTTCTTCCACAATTCTCAGGGTGCTTCCGTAAGAAACCACGGTGAGGTCTTTTCCGGGTTTAAGTGTTTCTACGACGCCAATGGGTGTGCGATAGGTTCCCAAGTTAGTGGGTAATTTTTCCTTGAGACGATATCCATTGAGACTCTCGATGACCAATGCGGGTTCATCACTCTGAAGTAATGTGTTATAAAATCCCGCCGCTTGAGTCATATTGCGTGGGACTAAGATATACATTCCACGAAGTAAATGAATCAGACCGCCCATGGGAGAACCACTGTGCCAAATACCTTCCAGTCGATGCCCTCGAGTACGGACAATTAAGGGGGCTTTTTGTTTGCCACAACTTCTATACCGCAGGGTGGCTAGATCATCACTCATGGTTTGCAAACAATACAAGACATAATCTAAGTACTGAATTTCAGCGATCGGCTTCAGCCCACGCATGGCCATTCCGATCCCTTGCCCTAATATGGTTGCTTCGCGAATTCCTGTGTCGCTCACGCGCACGGCGCCAAACGCTTCTTGCATTCCTTCCAGCCCCTGGTTCACATCTCCGATCTTTCCGCTGTCCTCACCAAAAATTAATACCTCTGGATGGTTTTGAAAAATTTCTTTAAAGTTCTCGCGAAGGACCACACGACCATCGGTAAGTTCTGCGTTATCGTCGTATTCTGGTGCGATCGCTTTAATGTTGATGGCTTTGTTGGGTTGTTCAGAATAGAGATGTTCGCTATAAAGTGGATCGACTTGAGCGACGTAATGTTTATGCCACTTATTTAAAGCTGTTTTTTCAGGACTGTTGTCTTGTTTTAAGAGCCATTGGATCTGTCGTGAAGTCGATATAATATCCCGTCGCAATGGTTCTCTATTGCTTTTTAAATTTGTAATGAGCGTGGTGTAAGCCTGCTCATCAGTACTGCGCTGAGCCAAAGGTGTCGCCAAAGTAAGTAGGGTGTCTCTTTCTTGAAGATGCGGCTGTAAATAAGCTTGCCAAGCCTTGTTTTTGCCTTGACGCACTTTCTTTTTTATATCGGTTTCTAGATCGATTAGTTCTTCATCTGTCGCAAAATTTTGCTCCAGAATCCATTGTCTCATTTTGAGATTACAATCGTGTTCGCGCTCCCATTGAAGTCGTTCAGGTCCCTTGTAGCGTTCGTGAGACCCACTCGTTGAATGCCCTTGAGGCTGGGTCAACTCTTGAACGTGAATCAAAACGGGAACGTGCTCATTTCGGGCAAGTTCAGCGGCTTTGTGGTAAGCGGCAACCAATGCGGGGTAATCCCAACCATTGACTTTAATGATTTCATAACCATTGAGTTTTTTTTCACGCTGGAATCCGCTGAGAATAGATGAAATATTTTCTTTTGTCGTTTGGTATTTCGCATGGACCGAAATGCCATATTCATCATCCCATACACTAATCACCATAGGGACTTGCATGACCCCACCGGCATTTACGGTTTCCCAAAACAAGCCTTCACTCGTACTGGCATTACCTATGGAACCCCAAGCAACTTCATTACCAGAATCAGATAGATGACTTAGGTGCCCCAGATTGTCCAGAGAACGGTACACGGAAGACGCTTGAGCTAATCCTAAGAGTCGCGGCATTTGTCCGGCCGTAGGGGAGATATCAGAACTGCTATTGTATTGGTCTTTTAGTGCTTTAAAATTTCCCTGATCATCTAAACTATGGGTCGCAAAGTGGCCTCCCATTTGTCGGCCACCGCTCATGGGTTCATGCTCCAAAGACGTATGGGCATAAAGTCCAGCAAAAAAATCTTCGATGGATAACAAATCCAAGGCCATCATAAACGTTTGATCGCGGTAGTAACCCGATCGCCAATCACCTTTTTGAAACGCCTTGGCCCAGGCCAACTGGGGAATTTCTTTGCCGTCGCCGAATATGCCGAATTTAGCTTTGCCGGTTAGCACCTCTCGTCGTCCGAGTAAACTGCATTCCCGGCTGGTAACCGCAACAACATAATCGTTCAGTACTTCGGCTTTAAAATCTTCAAAAGAAAGGTCTTTTTTTGACATGTTCAGGGGTTTTACTCAACTAAGAGCGGGTCGTCGATTGGGTTGTTTGGCCATGCGAAAATAACTATTTTATGCGTCAATTGCAATCTTCTGCTTGGCTGCAAAAAAGTCCTTACTACTGATTTTTATCTTTTTTGACT
Source organism: Flavobacteriaceae bacterium UBA2000 (assembly GCA_002335345.1). Lineage (GTDB taxonomy): Bacteria > Bacteroidota > Bacteroidia > Flavobacteriales > Flavobacteriaceae > BACL21. Next base: position 11,750 of record DDCS01000136.1, read on the forward strand.
CCGCTAAGAACGACATAACGAATCAATAAGAAGAACGGTGCGCCATGGAATAAAAAGTCAAAATAATCCATCGGCTTCATGCCCACGCCGCCTCCTAAGATCCATTTTATTTTCCCCCAGATATGCGGTTCAGGAAAATAGGGCGCCAAACCTAGGGTTAAGCACAGAATAAGGATTAATCTAAGGTTGTTTAAAATATTCATATCAATACCATTTTCGTGTGAATAATCGACTCAAAGTTTGCAGGTCCAGGGTGGCAATAAAGCGAATACGGGAACCGTAATTATCCAATTCAGGCTCAAATCCTAAATTAGACCAAAGCGGAAAATACAATTCAAAAAAGTCCGTCACAAAACTCGTGCGCACCCCGGAATCATAAACCACTCGCGCATTGGCGCCTTTGTTTTTTACCAAACCTAAATCACCATATAAATAGATCCATCGCCAAAGATTCACACTGGAATTAAAAGTGCTGATCCATTGATTAGCGAAACCGGGTTGGAGTTTGGATTTAAAGCCCCCTTCGGCAATAATTAATTGTTGGCTGTAGATTCCACTACTTTCACTTCGTCCGTAATAATTATAATCAAAAAGATAATCTGTAGGTCGATCTAAGGCAAAACTAAAATAGTGCTCATCACTGGGCGATTCGTTGCGCAAAAACAATCCCGTGAAAAAGCGTAAGTTGATTTGTCGATTGCTCAAAAATAATTTACGGTACTCAAATTGTGCAGAAACCTTTGTAAAGGCTGAGGACCATTGAGCATTAAAAGCGGCACTGTAATAATCAATTAGATTATTGTCAGAGTAATTGTACTGAAGGTTATAAACGCTATAGTTGGGCTCTCGAGCCGCTGCCTCAGTTGATTTATCTCGCGTCACATGAACTGAGCGAAGGGTCACATATTGTCTTTGATTTTTTCGTAAATCACTTTGGTCTCTAAACGCAAAAATGGCATAGGGGGAAAGTCTTCTGTAAAATAAACCTGCGTCATAGGAAAAATAGTTTCCAGCAATACCATAGCGCTTGAGAAATAAATTTGAGGTTTCATTCCAGTCGTTATAGACAAATGATCCACCACCCACCATGGAGTTGGATCTCAATGCGTATTGGGGTTCAAAATTGTAATGGAGCGGTTTAGGCAAAATGGTTCGATTATACCACCTTATCCCTAAACTTAGTCCGTCATAAAGGTTGTATCCTACCGACGGGAGCATGAATATTTGTCGATAATTAGGGTCTTCAATATCTTGAATAAGCCGCAGTTGCAATGGACGTCGGTAAGTTTTCTCAACACCGGCATAGTTATTTCGCTGATTTATCTCCGGGACCGTACCTGATTGATTGACCACTAATCGTTCGGTTTGATATTTCGGAATTGATACAGTGACCTTTCCTTCAAATGGGGGCGTCCATATCGTTCCACTGATCGTGTCGTTGACGTAGCGCGACAAGGGCACGGGACTGTTCGATTTTCCTTTATTGATGAGGGTGACTGCCAAAGAGTCACCGCGGGAAATCACCTCTGAAATCTTAAAATCATTGGAGGTGCGTTCATTGACGAAACTCTTGAAATACCAGGATAAATCTTCTTGACCATCACTCAAAATACGCTCAAACGTATCAGGATTGATCATGCGCTTGTTATGGCTCCAGAGCCTTTTCAATCTTTGTTTCAGGGTATCTTTACCCAGGTATTGGTCCAAAAGATTCATATGAACCCCGGCCAAATATTCATTGCTGATTTTAGCATTGAAATTAATCAATTCGTCTTTTGAGGTGCCTAAAGGCTGATGAACATTGTTGCGCACTCCGTTAAGATAAACCAGGCGGTATTGTGCATTAAAATCTAAGTCGCTGAGCATGGACCAGCGCACAATGGGCCAGCGACTAATACTGCCCAAAAGCTTCTGATTGGGATAGTGACGCTTGACGTATTCTTGAAGTAGATATATTTGAATTCCTGCACGTATCCAATAATGGTCTCTAAGGTTAATGGCCAAAGTACGCTTTAGATATTGATCTGATATGAGCTTGATAAAGGCTAATTCTTGGTCAAAACCTGCAGGAAATGGGTTGAAAAAATCAGGCAATTGATTCAAGCCGTAAACAGGATTGAGTTTGTATTGGCGACTGTCGATCATCAAACGCTCGTGCTGCAGCGGTCCGAGTTGTTCGGATAAAAAAGCATCGATGCGATCCAGTTGAAATTGTCTTATTTCAGCAGCACCTTTTTTTAGGTCAAAATCAGTAATGATGCTCAAATGCTTTGTTTGATAGACCTGAAATTCAGGTTTGTGGAACCAATGCAGCGGCACGGCGTCCTGACGTTTTCCCTGGTAATTGGCGCGGATAGATTGGATTGAATTTTCCGAACCCAAGGAGACCATTTCAGCGCTTATCGAATCTAAATCTGTTTTGAAACCTAAATGAACCGGGTATTGAAACTTAGCTTTTAATTGAACCGGGGCCATTACAAAATCATCGAGGTTCTTATTGCTGTATACAACCCATGATTGGTCAAAAGCGGCAGGGGTAATCCACCAATATTTAATGTGGTAATTACCTTTGTTATCAACGCCAAATCGGGTGTATTTATCTTTCGGGATTTTGACCTTATAACGCAGCTGAGCCTTTATACTATCACCGGGCATTAAGGCTTGCGCTAAGTTCAATTTTATTTGATCAATGGCCGAACGCTCATAATCGGCTATTTCGCCATTGATGGTCCAATTTTCGATCCTGGTGCGTCCGCGATCTTCGTCCTTTTCAAAATGAAAACTGGCCTCGAAATTTTCTGCAAATCGCTGACCGAGAGGGCTTGTTTTATCTGAAAAACTATTGGCCCAATCCAAAAAATAGAACGCATTCAGCGGGTTTGACGTTGCATTAACCAAAAGCATCTCTTGGTTTATGGTGAGTTCAGTGTTTAACGTATCCAGGACCACTTCTAAGGCAATCTTATGCTGCCCAAAAGACAACGGTGTCGCGCCTAAAAAAAAGATGAGCGAGAGGATTAAACGAATAAGAAATGGACGAAGTCCTGCAGGCATAAGTGTCTTAAAAATTAGGGCTTATGGCAAATTGATCGTAAAAGTTAGTCAGAATTTGAGCGACCTCATCTTCAGTATCAACGAGTTCTATTAAATGCAAATCATCTGGACTGATATTGCGTTCATGCGCCACGGTATTTTTAATCCAATCATAAAGCCCTTGCCAATAGGCTCGGCCTACAAGGATAATGGGGAATTTGTCTACTTTTTTGGTCTGTATCAAAGTGATCGCTTCAAAAAGTTCATCCAGAGTGCCGAATCCCCCCGGCATAACCACAAACCCTTGCGCATATTTTACAAACATTACTTTGCGCACAAAGAAATAGTCGAAATCAATACTGTTTTGTTTATTAATGTAGGGGTTGCTCTGTTGTTCAAATGGAAGTTCGATATTCAGTCCTACTGAGGTTCCTCCGTTTTCAAAGGCCCCTTTATTGGCGGCCTCCATTATTCCAGGACCGCCTCCGGTAATCACACCAAAGCCCATATCGGTAATGCGCTTGGCTATGCGTTCAGTAAGGCCGTAATAAGGATTGTCTGTTTTGGTACGCGCAGAGCCAAAAATACTAACACAAGGACCTATTTTGGCTAATTTTTCGTAGCCTTCAACAAATTCCCCCATGATTTTAAATACGCCCCAAGAGTCGTTTGTTTTTATCTCGTTCCAGTTTTTAAATTCTTTTTCTGCTCTCATAAGGAAATACTTGTGTTTTGTAGTTCGTGCTTCAAAAATTCAGCAGTATGACTTTGCGTGGTTTTAACAAAATCTTCAGGGGTGCCTGCGCCCATAATTTGCCCGCCACCATGACCTCCCTCCGGACCTAAATCGATAATATAGTCAACGGTTTTAATTACGTCTAAATTGTGCTCAATGACCACAATAGTGTTGCCTTTGTTGACTAATTTACTTAAAACTTTTAGTAAAACCCGTATGTCCTCAAAATGAAGTCCCGTGGTAGGCTCGTCTAAAATATAAATCGTATTTCCGGTATCTCTTTTGGCCAGTTCGGTAGCGAGTTTGATGCGCTGTGCTTCACCCCCTGAGAGCGTGGTTGATTGCTGTCCCAAAGTAATGTATCCCAAACCAACATCCTCAATGGTTTTGAGGGTGCGGTGAATTTTTGGAATAGGTTCAAAAAACACGCAGGCCTCTTCAATGGTCATTTCAAGAACATCGTAAATAGATTTTCCTTTGTAGCGTATTTCCAGAGTTTCTCGGTTGTAGCGATGTCCTTGACAGGCATCACAAGCCACATAGACATCCGGAAGAAAATTCATTTCGATGACTTTCAGCCCGGCACCTTGACAAGTTTCACAACGTCCCCCTTTGACATTAAAGCTAAAGCGTCCTGGTTTATAACCCCGAATCAGCGCCTCTGGAACCTTAGCAAATAGATTTCTTATTTCTGAGTAGACTCCAGTGTAGGTTGCGGGATTTGATCTCGGCGTACGCCCGATGGGCGATTGATTGATGTCGATGACTTTATCTAAATGCTCCAGGCCTTCGATGCGCTCATAAGCCTGAGCTTCTCTAACGCCATTGAAAAAGTGTGCATTGAGAATGGGATAAAGGGTTTCATTGATTAAGGTCGATTTTCCACTTCCAGAAACACCGGTAACACCGATCATACAGCCTAAGGGCAGATGAAGATCCACCTGGCGCAAATTATTTCCGCTTGCTCCGTAAAGGCTTAACGTTTTTCCATTGCCCGTTCTTCTGCTGCTGGGAATTTCTATTTGTTTGCGCCCATTGAGGTAATCTGCGGTCAGGGTATGGGCCGAAGCGAGCTTTTGCGGGGGTCCTTGCCATTGAATCAGTCCTCCGTGTTTGCCTGCGGCGGGCCCAATATCAATGAGTTCATCGGCCTTGAGGATCATGTCCTTATCGTGCTCAACCACAAGGACTGAATTCCCGAGATCACGAAGCTGCTCTAAAGATTTAATTAGTTTTTCGTTATCCCTTTGGTGTAGGCCAATACTGGGTTCGTCCAAAATGTACAACACACCAACCAGTTGAGATCCAATTTGCGTGGCAAGGCGTATCCGCTGTGATTCCCCGCCAGAAAGTGATTTGGCACTTCTGTTTAAGCACAAATAAGAGAGTCCGACGTCGCGTAAAAACTGAAGACGTGTTTCAACTTCTTTTAGGACTTCTTGGGCGATCACCCCCTGGGCGGGACTTAACTTTTGTGGCACCAATCTGATCCACTCTATGAGATTGTTGATGTCCCATTCGGCTAGGTCTGCAATGCTTTTATGGTCGATTTTAAAAAACTGGGATTCCTTGCGTAAGCGCGAGCCGTGACAGACCATGCAGGTCTTTTTATCCATATAGGACTTGGCCCAACGACGAAGTTGTCTGGAGTCTTTATTGTCGAAGGTAGCCTCGATAAAGGGGATTATTCCGTCAAAATCAATTTTAAATGAACGCGTTATGCCTAATGTTTTGGAGGGCAACTCATAGGTGGTCTGAATGCCGTGAAGTATTGCTTCTTGCATGGCGACAGGCAGTGCCTCAAACGGCGTATTGAGGTCCGCTTCAAAATGTTGTGCGATTAACTCGAGTTGCTTGGTGATCCAAGAGTTGGCTTGTTTTTCATATGGAGCGATTGCGCCCTTTTTTATGGATAGGGTAGGGTCAGGAATTATTTTCTGACGATTAACCTCGTGGAGACTTCCGAGTCCTTTACAATGAGGACACATCCCTTTTGGGGAGTTGAATGAAAAGTTATTTGGCTCCGGGGTCGCGTAGGAAATACCCGTGGTGGGACACATCAACGATCGGCTAAAGTAGCGCGGTTTGTTTGTTTGAGCTTCTTCTATTTTTGCCTGAGTCAAAACCATCAAAATCCCTTCACCGTAATCCATGGCCGTCTCAATGGCTCCTTTGAGTCTTTGATCTTGATTTTCTCCCCCCGTAATTTTTAAGCGATCGATGACAATTTCTATATCATGAGTTTTATAACGATCAACCTTCATGCCTTTGGTGATGTCTTTGATCTCACCATCCACCCGAACTTTCAAAAAGCCCTGTTTGGCGATACTTTCAAATAATTCGCGATAATGACCTTTTCGCGCGCGCACCACAGGGGCCAAAACAATGATGCTTTTATCTTTAAAGTCACTGCAGATTAGTTCTTGAATTTGGTCATCAGTGTAACGCACCATACGTTCCCCGGTCTCGTAGCTATAAGCATCACTGGCCCGGGCATAAAGCAATCGTAAAAAATCGTAAATCTCAGTGATCGTTCCGACTGTAGAACGCGGGCTTTTACTCGTTGTTTTTTGCTCAATGGCGATAACCGGAGAAAGCCCTTCGATTTTGTCCACATCGGGACGCTCTAAATTCCCCAAGAATTGTCGGGCATAGGCCGAGAAAGTTTCAATATAACGACGTTGTCCTTCAGCGTAAATTGTGTCAAAGGCTAAAGACGATTTTCCACTGCCGGAGAGCCCTGTAATCACGACCAGAGATTCTCTTGGTATTTTTACGTCTATATCCTTTAAATTATGGGCTCTAGCCCCATAGACTTCGATAAAATTGACAGGATTTTTCATCAGGGGCAAAGGTACTCAAATAACCGAGAAAAAATATCTGCTTCCCCCTTTTGAATGTATGGATTTAGGCCTTTTTTGCGTTGGCCTCGCGATAGAGGAAAGGGTATAGCCCAAGGGCGACATAGACCAAGACACTTAAGGTTACAGAAATGCCAAAAACTAAAAAGCTCAAGGACAATTGAAAAAGCAATGCAATCATGGGCAGCAGTACGCCAAAGCCCATTAATGTCGCAAAAATGGCATAGAGATAATTCATCAGTGCGGGTAAATTGGTCTGGGTTTGATCTCGATACAGCAGGAGTTTTGGCATGATTTCCTGATTCATATATTCACCGAGTTTTGCCAGGAAAACCTCGTTGAACGATGAATCTTGAAAGGCCTCATTACTAATGGATAGGGCCAAATTCATAATTTTTTCTTGATGACGCTCAAAAACAGCATTATAATCCAGAGCCCCTTTAAATTCACCGTATTTATAACCAAAATAATACCACAGTCCAGAGCCACATTTGTGACGGAGCCATTGCTGAACAATGGCCTTGTCATAGACCTCGGGATAAACCACATGATCCCCTTTAATTGGTTCCAATGGGTGGGTCATAAGCAGCGATTTGAATTCTAAATAGAGGTTCTCCGTGTCATTGTACTGATGGTGTTCTTCCATAAATTCAATGGCCAATTTTGACTTGCCGTTATAAAATTCTTTGACTTGAAAAAACGTCAGTCCTTCGTATTCCTCCTCCAGGTATTCTTTGAGTCCTGGGAGCCACATTTTGGAGCGCAGTAAAATTTCAATAATCTCCCTGAAATAATGCATTTTTTGGGTGAATACACTTAGCGTTTCGATGGCTTGCATTCTTGTGTTTTTGTGAAATACTGCCGCTATGGCGAGATAGACCATGAGCAGGGCCGATAGACCAGCACTGATTCCGATCATGAGAGGCGCGTGACGATCTAAAGTCAGGGCTATAGCGGGATCCACATCGAGCATATGACGCGTTACCAAAAACAAGGATACCGCTACCAGACCACTGATTGCCAAAGGCAAGGTGTTCAAGGTGCGTGTTATGGAAATGCGCTTAGCCATTGATGTATTTTCGCGGGTGAATTGAGTCAAGACACACCAGTCCAATCAAACAAAGATAAGGGTTTCGGCGAATTAATGTAGTATTTTACCTACAAATACCCTTGACGCGATTAAAAACCCAAGGCAGTATCATCCCCTCTGGGATCTGCACCGGCCTCCAAAATACCGGTGGAATGACGCATGATGGCGTCAACTTTACCAATAATTTGATATTCTTTTTGAATGGTTTTATAGCCTTTTTGCTCAAGTGAGTCAAGTAATTTTTGCTCAAACCCCTCGGATTCAAATTGAATTAGATCGGGCAGCCATTGGTGGTGCATGCGCGGTTGATTTACCGCTTGTTGCATGCCCATATTGAAATGATGGGTATTGAGAATGATTTGCAGAACCGTAGTGATGATGGTCGAGCCCCCCGGGGAGCCTAATACTTGCCAAAGTTCCCCCTGTTTGGTAACAATCGTTGGGGTCATAGAGCTCAACATTCTTTTACCGGGCGCGATGGCGTTGGCCGTGCCGCCAATCAAACCAAACATATTTGGTGTACCCGGTTTTGCACTAAAGTCATCCATTTCGTTATTGTAAAAGAATCCGAGTTCGGGATCGAATAATTTTGAACCATAGGCGCCATTAATTGTGGTGGTCACCGAAATAGCATTGCCAAAAGGGTCTACAATAGAGTAGTGGGTTGTCTCATCGCTCTCATGCCCGATTAAAGGCCCGTGTGCAATGTGTTCTGATGCAGTCGCCCTCTTTGGATCAAAGGAGGCCATTTTTTGTTCTAAATAGGCTCGGCTGAGTAACTGCTCTGTAGGGATTGAAACAAAATCTGGATCGCCCAAAAAATGGCTTCGATCCGCGTAAGCCCGACGCTCAGCCTCCGTAAGGAGTTGAATGTAAAGGGCGTTATTATGATCTAAATCATCAAAGTCATAGGGTTCAAGCATACCCATGATTTGTCCGAGACAAATTCCACCACTTGAAGGAGGTCCCATAGAGGTAATGGTCAAATCTTCATATTGAAAACTCACGGGGTCTCGCCAATGGACTTTGTAGTGCTCAAAGTCCTCACTTTGAATCACGCCCCCTTTGGCTTGAATATAAGTGCTCATGTGCTCGGCCATATCGCCTTGGTAAAAGGCCTCTTGGCCTTGATCTCGCAGGCGTCTTAAGGTCTGTGCAAGGGCTAGGTTTTTGATGGTGTCCCCTGGATTTATGTCGCGAGTATACAGGGTTTGGGTCCCGGTTGTTTGTCTGATGATCTCGCGATACTGTGCCAAGCGATCGCTTTGTTTTTGGGTTACGACATATCCTTTTTCGGCAAGCTCAATGACGGGATTCATTAGGGCCTCGACAGAGAGAAGACCGAATTTTTTTTGGGCGGCAAAGATGCCTTTAATGGTTCCTGGAACCCCGATTGCGAGGCCCCCGACAGTACTTTTGGCCGTGTCGTGATTGCCTGAGCGATCTAAAAACATATCGCGATGGGCCGCACTCGGCGCCATTTCTCTGTAATCGAGACTTCCTGTTGATCCATCTGCAAGGCGATAAACCATAAATCCGCCTCCACCTAAATTGCCCGCATAAGGATAGACCACGGCTAAGGCCAATTCTGTGGCAAACATAGCATCAAAGGCATTGCCGCCTCGGGCCATTACAGACAATCCTATCGCCGAAGCTTCCTTTCGTGCAGAAACCACCATGGCATTTTCTGCCGTTACCCCGAGTAGGATAGGCGACAAGGGGTGTTTGGGTTGACATCCTAGGCTTAAAAGAATGAACATCGCGCCAATCTTCACATGGCGCTTAAAAAATCGTAATATCATGAGCATGAAACTAATGAAAAACTTTTGAATTGTCGCCCAAAATAAACTTCCCCTTTACCGTGTTATCAAAGTTGGGACTCAGCCCAATACGGCTGAACGGTTAAACAGTTAAACGGTTTAATTCGGCGGAGGCTTCTTTTTGAAGTATTTTGAAAAAATCGTAAAACTCCTGCTCGAATAAAGGATAATGCATTTGCAGTTCGACGGCGGCCTGATCCATATTTGAACGGCCTTTGGTCCGCCGATTCATTTGGCCGAGAATGTTGTTTAAGCCCTTAATGCTCTGGTACTGCAATAGCCAATTTTGACTGATCATATAAGGAATTAAGTGCTGCGTTCGCTCGGGCGTTGTCTCTTTGTACTGGGAAATGACTTGGTAAAATTCTGAGGCGTAAACCTCAAGGGGTTTTGGGTGAAATTCGCTCCAATTGGCCGCTAAAAAATGATCGTAAAATAGGTCCATGATCACCCCTGAGTAATGACCAAATTGTTTTCCGTGCAATCGGCTTGTACTTTGACGAAATATGGGATGAGCGTCCGTGTAGCTATCGATAAAACGATGTAAAAGTATGCCCGACTGTACTTTTGGCTTGAAATTTCTATACGTCTTCCCTTTTACAGCATCGGCCATAAAATTGCCGAGTTGTACTTCAGGATCTTCGCCTGAGAGATATATGTGTGCTAAAAAGTTCACGGATTAAAATTAGGGAAAAAATAATGCTCAGATAATCCGTAATTTTACACCTTTAATTAACCGATAAACAAAAATTATGACCCTGATTAAGTCAATTTCTGGAATTCGTGGAACCATTGGTGGAACTGTAGGAGAGAATTTAACCCCTGTTGATGCCGTTAAATTTGCAGCGGCTTACGGGCAGTGGCTTAAAGGCGTTTATCCCAGTGGGCCCTATAAAGTGGTTATTGGTCGTGATGCGCGCCCTTCAGGCGATATGATTCAGTCTTTGGTGATGCAAACTTTAATTGGGCAAGGAATTGACATAATCGATCTTGG
>DDCS01000136.1:22331-23656 GCA_002335345.1 Flavobacteriaceae bacterium UBA2000
AGTGGAACGCCTTGAAGCTGTTGAATCACAAAGGAGAATTTCTGGACGCGGAGGCCGGGGCTTCTATTTTAGAGATTGCGCAGAACGAGCGCTTTGATTTTAGTGCCGTCGATGAACTCGGGCTGATCACTCAAAACGATACGTATATCGATAAACATATCGAGGCTATTTTGGCCTTACCGCTTGTGGATCGTGCGGCCATAAAATCTTGTGGATTCCGTGTCGTGGTGGATGCCGTTAATTCTACTGGAGGAATAGCCGTCCCAAGACTGCTCAAAGCATTGGGGGTTCAGACCATAGAAATTCATTGTACCCCAAATGGACAATTTCCCCATAATCCCGAACCATTAAAGGAACATTTAACCGATTTGATGGAGGCTGTGGTTGATCACAAGGCCCACCTGGGTTTTGTTGTTGATCCGGATGTTGATCGATTGGCCATAGTTGATGAAAAAGGGGATATGTTTGGCGAAGAATACACCTTGGTGGCCGTGGCGGACTATGTGTTGTCAAAAACTCCTGGAGATACCGTTTCTAACCTGTCCTCTTCGCGTGCATTGCGCGATGTGACGCATGCCCAAGGGGGGCGTTATCGGGCCAGTGCTGTCGGTGAGGTCAATGTCGTCACCATGATGAAAGAAACTTCTGCGGTTATTGGTGGTGAAGGCAACGGGGGCATTATTTACCCAGAGTTACATTACGGACGGGATAGTTTGGTGGGGATTGCCTTGTTCTTAAGTCATTTGGCCCATCTAGATATTTCAGTTAGTAGGTTGAAAGCGCGTTATCCATTTTACGCCATGAGTAAAAATAAAGTGGCTTTAATCCCAGATTTGGACGTCGATCAACTTATGGAGACTATGGCCCAAACCTACCAGGCCAGTGAATCAGTCAATACCGTCGATGGCGTAAAAATAGATTTTGAAAATTCTTGGGTCCATTTGCGCAAGAGCAATACAGAGCCGATAATACGTATCTATACAGAGGCGACAAATCAACAAAGCGCTGATGATTTGGCCCTGCGTTTTGTCAATGAGTTAAAAGAATTGGCTGGAATTTAAGTCTTAAATTATCGGATAAAGACGCGTTGCGGGATTAATCCATGAGCTTTTGGAACGCTGCTTGGTGTTTCCAACGTTTATGTGACCAAAGATAATACTGAGGCTCTTTCCGTATTTGTTCTTCCAAGGCTTTGATGAATTTACGGGTAATCGCGCCTGGTTCTTCAGCATTGGCGTCTTCACTAATGGGAACAACGGTTCCTTTGTAATGCCCGCGTTTCACCTTTTCTATTTTTAAATAAATCAGTGCGTAATTCATTTTGC
>DDCS01000155.1 GCA_002335345.1 Flavobacteriaceae bacterium UBA2000
CTGGAGGTCTGCCTGATGGGCATGATCCACGAAAAAAACCAACTTATCCGCTTGATGGAGATATGCAGTAAAGAACCAAAGCCCTTCGTTTCCCTTGACTTGATGGGCATAATCCACACGATAAACAGATAAGTCCGCCTGGTGGGCATAATCCACGACAAATACTTTAAGATCCGCCTGATGGGCATATTCCGTACTGAATACTTTTTGACTCCAAATATTTTGAGAGAGAAGACCAAAAAGCAGCCCGAATAATAAAAATGTTCGCATGCCTATGAAATGAATAATTCACTTAAAATCAACACAATAAATATGCCGTTTTTCAAACTAAAAAAAGAAGACTAATCTCCTTGGATTTTTGAACTTTGGCTCCTACATTTGCGCTTTATTTTTAACCAGTCTAAATAAAATTAGAGATGTCGAAAAGTAGAACGAGACTAAGCCTTAGTGTGATTTTAAGTTTTACGACTGCCCTAATCTTGTCCCAAGAGACGGCAACCTCTATCCCGACGGACTCCCTAAAAACAAGCCAACGCCTTCAAACCGTAATGCTCTCTTACAATTCGGTTTTAGATGGATTTAGCGCTGAGCAACGCACTGGTTCCGCACAAAAGCTCACCAAACAAGAGATTAAAAAAATTGGCGCGCTGGATCCCAACCGATTGTTTCAGCGGGTGGCAGGGATTCAGGTTTATGAGGAAGACGGTTTTGGGCTAAGACCCAATATCAGCATGCGGGGCACCGCCCCCCAACGCAGTGCAAAAATTAACTTAATGGAAGATGGTATTTTGATGGCTCCAGCGCCTTACAGCGCCCCTGCAGCCTACTATTTTCCTTCCCTGGGGCGCATGGATGCCATTGAGGTCTACAAGGGAAGCAGCCAAATAGAGTATGGTCCAAATACCTCTGGAGGGGCAATTAACTTTTTGTCTGCGCCGCTTCCTCAGGATTTTACATTCGAGGCCCAAGGAACAGCGGGAAGATTTGACACCAATAATCAGCAAATTTCCTTTGGAAACAAACACCAAGACTTTTCGTATATCGCTCAGTGGTTGGGCTACCAAAGCAATGGATTCAAACAGATCGACGGGGGTGGACCTTCAGGATTTAACAAACAAGATGTGCTGGGAAAATTTCAATGGACCCCCCAATCACTTGACAAAAAACATGCCCTGATTTTTAAAGTAGGCTTTGCTCAAGAGGAGGCCAACGAAACTTACCTAGGGCTCAGTCAGGAACATTTTGATCAAAATCCATTGAGACGATACGCCTCCTCCTCTAAAGATCAAATGAAGTCCTATCATCAACAATTTAGTCTAACCCATCTTTGGTCGCCCAATAAATTCATCAGTTTAAAAACTGTAGGATACAATAATATTTTTCGCAGAAATTGGTATAAACTTGACAAGGTCACCGCACAAGGAGAAACCCTGAGTCTTGCCCAAATTCTGAATGATCCAGAAACGTTTCCTCTGGCCTATCAAAGCCTTACTGGTCCCGATAATTTAGACCAAACATCTTTGGCCGTCAAAGCCAATAATCGACGATATTTTTCTCGTGGAATCCAAAGTCAACTCGATTGGCAATCTCGGTCAGACCCAACCAGAGGTTTGAGTATCGGAATAAGAGTGCACCAAGACGCGGAAGACCGATTTCAATGGGTGGATACGTACCGACTGGAAAATCAAAAAATGAATTTGATCGACAAAGGAATTCGTGGGAGTGATGCCAATCAAATAAAAAAAGCAACGGCTTTATCAGGTTTTGTTTTACTGACGCAAAAAATTGGAAAATTCACCCTAAAACCAGGTATTCGTCTCGAATCGATAGCGCTGAGGGCTGTGGATTACGGACCATTGAATCTCAACCGTATTGGCCTCCCTACAGAGAACACCCTAAACACAAATTTTGTCGTCATTCCGGGATTAGGTTTCTGTTATAAATGGGACAATCAAACGACCTTATTTGGTGGTTTGCATAAAGGATTCTCCCCACCCGGCTTTACCCCGGAACAAGAATCTGAAATCAGCTGGAATAATGAATTAGGGCTGCGTCACAATCAAAATAATTTTAGTGCCGAAGCAGTAGGTTTTTTCAACCACTTTGAGCGCCTTTTGGGCAGTGACCTCGCCGCTGCTGGTGGTTACGGCAATAACGAGCGTTTCAATGCAGGAAGTGCTCGAGTATGGGGCCTAGAGACGAATATTGCGCAGCAATTCACCCTAAGTAAATCCAAAAAAATAGTCCTCCCGATTAGCCTCGTGTATACCTGGACTAAAAATAGTTTTCTCTCGGCGTTTGAGAGCGACAATGCCCTCTTTGGGTCGGTCCAACCTGAAGATGAAATGCCTTATATTGCGCCACATCAGGGCAGTCTTATGATCAGCCTAACGCATCCCCGCTGGTCGGCTCACCTCAACACACGATACCAAAGTGCCCAGCGCAGTGTGGCAAGTCAAGGCCCGATAGGACCGAACCAAATAATCCCCCAACGCACGATCATAGACCTCGCCTTAAATTATCAAATCAGTGCGGCCTGGGGCACCCAGTTATCGGTGATCAATGCCACTGATCAAGTCTATCTAGCGGCGCGCCACCCCGCTGGATTGAGACCAGGCCATCCGCGAGGGATTTCCTTAAGTTTGAATTACCGGTATTGAGCACCCCTCAAAATTAAGCCCAAACCTCAGCCCTTGAATCGAGCAAAGTCCGCAGAGTCAAACGCTCGATTAAACGCAGAATCAAACACTCGATAAAACGCAGAGTCAAACACTCAATTAAACGCAGAGTCAAACGCTCAATTAAACGCAGAAATAATCCTCTTGACCTAAAATAAAAAACCCGGAAGAAATTCCGGGTTTTGTGCGGCTGAAGGGAGTCGAACCCCCACGCCTTGCGGCACTAGATCCTAAGTCTAGCATGTCTACCAATT
>DDCS01000170.1:0-3440 GCA_002335345.1 Flavobacteriaceae bacterium UBA2000
GCGCTCCGCAATTTGAAATTTATCCAGCGCCATGTTGTTTAGATCTTACGGTTCGTTGTTCAATTCTTTTTTGGTAATCGGTGCCCTGAAATATTCGCTGAACAAATATTCCTGGAATGTGAATTTGATTGGGGTCCAGAGTTCCTACGGGGACAAGTTCTTCAACCTCTGCTACGGTGATTTTTGCTGCGCCACACATATTCGGGTTAAAATTGCGGGCGGTCCCTTTAAATATTAAATTCCCTGCCGCATCTCCTTTCCAAGCTTTAACAAATGAAAAATCAGCNNTCAAAAGCATGCTCAAGTAGGTGCATCTTTCCGTTAAATTCTCGAGATTCTTTGCCCTCACCGACCTCGGTGCCATAGCCCGCTGGGGTATAAAAAGCGGGGATACCACTCTGTGCCGCCTGACAACGCTGGGCTAGGGTGCCCTGTGGAATTAATTGAACTTCAAGTTCACCACTGAGCATTTGGCGTTCAAACTCGGCATTTTCGCCCACATAGGAGGCAATCATGGTTTTAATTTGTCGGGTTTGCAACAAAAGACCGAGTCCGAAATCATCGACGCCTGCATTATTAGAAATACAAGTCAATTGATTTACCCCTAAGCGTTGCAATTCACCTATGGCGCATTCAGGAATGCCACAAAGCCCGAAGCCTCCGAGCATGAGCGTCATTCCGCTCTCGACCCCCGCACAAGCTTCGGCAACATTTTTTACTGTTTTATTGATCATAAATTGGTCGTTTTAGTCGTTATTCCCAAGGGCTTTCATCCCTGTACATTATAAGGCATCAATTAAAAATCCAACTCATTTCCTAAATCTACGCCTTGATTCAGCGCTTTACCGTATACACTGCAATCCGTTTCTATGGTGAGGACGTCGGGTTTGGGAAATTCTTCTGCTGAAATTGCTAATTCAGGTGTGGCATAACATTGTTTCATGTATAAGGCCCATATAGGAAGCGCCATCGTTGCGCCTTGACCATAGGCGATGCCTTCAAAATGGGTGGACCGGTCTTCACCGCCTACCCAAACTCCCGTAGCCAAATTGGGCACCATCCCCATAAACCAGCCGTCAGAATTGTTTTGAGTCGTCCCCGTTTTTCCTGCGATTGGATTTTCAAAGGCGTATGGATATCCTGTAACAGCGTCCTCATAAACCGCATTCCCTTTAGCCCAACTGTGACGCAAACGCTGACCAGAACCCGATTCGGTAACTCCTTCCATAAGGTTTAAGGTGACATAAGCCGACTCCCGACTCAATACATCCCTTGTTTCAGGAACATGTTGATAAAGGATGGTTCCGTTTTTGTCCTCGATGCGTTGAACCAAGTTTGGCGTAACATAAACGCCTTCATTCACAAAAGTCCCATAAGCCCCGACCATTTCATAAAGCGATAAATCCGGCGTTCCTAAGGCAATTGAGGGGGCTTGAGGAATACGCCCTGGGGCTACGCCCATCTTCTCAGCCAAGTCAATCACTGGCTTAGGACCAACGCGATCAATTAACCGAGCGGTTACCGTATTTACTGAGTTTGCCAAAGCATCCTTTAGACTCATCATCCCTCCGTAGGTGTCACTTGAGTTCTTGGGACACCAATCCTCAGGAATACCAAAGCGCCCTTGTGGGATACAATAGGGCGCATTGGGCAGCGTGTCACAAGGGGACATATGCATTTGGTCGATCGCTGTAGCGTAAACAAAGGGCTTAAACGTAGAGCCGATTTGTCTTTGGCCATAACGCACCATATCGTATTTAAAATTTTTATAATCTATCCCCCCGACCCAGGCACGGATCTCGCCGGTTTGAGGAACCATAGAGAGCATGGCTGCACGCAGATAAGACTTGTAGTATTTTATGGAATCCAAAGGCGACATAATCGTATCCACATCACCGGAATATTTAAATACCGTCATGGGTGTGGGGCGTTTGAAACTTTCAATAATTTCATTCTCAGACTTACCTTGCTGTTTCATCTCACGCCAACGGTCTGAACGTTTCATGGCCGAGGTGTAAATGCCCTGCACTTCTTCCGGAGTAATGTCTAAAAACGGAGCTGTTCGATTTCTTGAATTTTGACGATCAAAGACCCTCTGAAGCCGACTCATGTGCTGATCTACTGCTTCTTCGGCAAATCGCTGCATTTGCGCATTGAGGGTGGTGTAAATTTTAAGTCCATCGCTACTGACGTTCCAAAGACTTCCATCTGCCTTTGGATGATCCTTGGCCCATTGTTTTACAAAACCCCGGATATATTCACGCACGTAGGTTCCCAGGCCCTTGTCATGATCTTGTGGGGTAAAATTTACGCCCAAAGGCAAGCCTTGAAGTGAGTCGCGAACTTGCCCTGTAATATAATCGTATTTGGCCATTTGACTCAGTACCACATTGCGGCGATTGGTCACGCCCACCGCATTTCGTTTGGGATTATACAGTGCAGAATTTTTAAACATCCCAACAAGCATCGCTGATTCCTGAATATTTAATTCCTGAGGTTGTTTATTAAAATATATTTGCGCAGCCGATTCGATGCCAATAGCTAAATTCAAGAAATCGTAAACATTAAAGTACATGGTGATGATCTCTTCTTTTGTATAGCGGCGTTCCAAACGCGTAGCAATGATCCACTCTTTGACTTTTTGCATCCCCCGCTCAAATTTATTGCTCGAGACTTGATCGGTAAAAAATTGCTTTGCTAATTGCTGACTGATGGTACTGGCGCCTCCTTTCGAGCCTAAAAAAGCAAGGGCACGCAAAGTCCCGCGACCGTCTACACCGGAGTGATCATAAAAGCGGGCATCCTCCGTGGCAATTAAGGCCTGTACCAAATGCTCTGGAAGGTCTTCAAATTTTACCGGCGTCCTGTTTTCGGTAAAAAATTTTCCAATAACCTGACCCTCTACCGAAATAATCGGGGTGGCCAAATCCTTTTCTGGGTCCTCTAAACGAGTCTCATCGGGGAGCGGACCAAAAACGCCCGCTGCAGTCAACGAAAAAAGCGCCACAACACTTAATATGCCAAACAAAAACAACCCCCAAAACCAAAGTATATATACACGAAAACCAGATTTGGCTTTGGTTTTTTTGGTTGTCTTTTTATTTTTTTTCATGAATAAAAAATTCTTTTCACATCAAAATCCGTTGATCTTATCCGCAAGTAAAACCAAACTAATCGCCCTTTTGTCCGTGCGGTTTTATCTGATAACCCAGCTCCACAATTCCCTCTAATTGGGAAACGCCCTGAACTTCTCCATTATTGCGCAAGGCGTGCTGGATCGAAAGTCGGTATGGGCCCGTCTTGTCAAAGGCCATAGCCTCTTTATAGGCCAATAAATTGTCTTTAATATTTCCGGAGCCGACCCCCAGCCAAGTGCCATCAGGGGCCGCGAGTCGGTATTCAAGGGTGTCTGTCTCGGCAAGCCCATCGGGATGGGTCAT
>DDCS01000170.1:3452-4997 GCA_002335345.1 Flavobacteriaceae bacterium UBA2000
CTCAAGCTGTCCAAAGCGGGCAGGTCAAATTCTATCTTCTGATCGTCTGCCCAAAGCCCTTGGTCAATACTTTGATAATCTGCAATCTGATCAGATGCACAGGCCCCAAGTAACATCAGCCACAAAACTGCAGTCAGCGTCCTAGGCATTTTTATTTTGGTTTTTTCTGCGGTTTTTAGCCCCTCTATTTTTGTTACGCGACTTTTTTCTTTTGGGTTGATCAAAGCGCGTGAGACTGTCTTGGCCCACCACATTATTATAAATTTCTTGCTCTTTGGGGGCTTGTTCTACAGCATAGGCTTCAAGGCTCTCAACCTTTTGGCCTTTTTTATTCGCTTCGATGATCTCATTGACCTTGGCCACCGGCAACTCATGCCAATTCATAAACTCTTTGTCGTAACAGTACCACATAAGGCCTTTGAAAATGTCAATTTTCTGACAAAGCGCTATCCCTTTTTCTGTCTTCAGTTTAACCTCCATTTTTGGGAACACTTTTAAGGCTTCCATGTAGGCGTCTAACTCAAAATTGAGACAGCATTTGAGTTTGCCGCATTGACCCGCAAGTTTTTGCGGATTCAAAGACAACTGTTGATAGCGCGCTGCGCCTGTGTTGACTGATCTAAAGTCCGTAAGCCATGTCGAGCAGCAGAGTTCCCGACCGCATGATCCGATTCCTCCCAAACGCGCAGCTTCTTGCCTGAACCCCACTTGTTTCATTTCAATACGCGTGCTAAAGGCCCGAGCAAATTCTTTAATCAATTGTCTGAAATCGACCCGCTCTTCGGCCGTATAATAAAAAATGGCTTTACTTCCATCCCCTTGAAATTCGACATCACTGATTTTCATCTTCAGCTTTAGGCCCATGGCAATTTCCCTCGAGCGCTTTTGAACTTCGTCTTCTTTTTGACGTAAACTCTGCCAAAGGTCTATGTCCTTTTGGCTCGCTTTCCGATAAATTTTAGGGTAAGACTCCAAATTCATGGATTCCTTTTTGCGTTTAATTTGAACGCGAACTAATTCTCCGGTCAAGGTCACAATACCAATATCATGTCCCGGCGAAGCCTCAGTCGCCACCACATCTCCAATGGCTAAGCTCAACTGATCGCGGTTGTCAAAAAACTCCTTACGACCATTTTTAAACCGCACTTCGACCCCGTAAAACGGCGTCATATCGGCGGGCAAAGACATATTGCCTAACCAGTCAAAAACAGTGAGCTTATTGCAGCCATCGGTACCACAGGTGCCGTTGTTTTTGCACCCTCTTGGCGTTCCATCCTTTCCCGTGCTACAGCTGGCACATCCCATAAGTCGTTTGTTTTGAGGTGTTTTTGTACTCTTTACAGAACGAGCCAAAGCCCGTCAATCTTCAGTAAAGATACCTTATTTTGACAAAATCTTCCGGCCATTTTACAGAATTTATAGCGCCAATGCGTTTAAGGTTGCGCGCCCGTATTTGGGATTTTTAACGCCAAAAATCAGTCCATAAATCTCTATTTTGTACCTTAACCCGACAATGAAACGACCCATGAAACGACACGGCACTTT
>DDCS01000067.1 GCA_002335345.1 Flavobacteriaceae bacterium UBA2000
CGCAACATGGCCACATCTACTCACGAGACAATTTCTAGCAGAACCGTGCCGCTGCTCTTACTGAGTGGCGCCAACTATTGAGCGCATAGGTTCAGGCTGCGCTAGCAATCTGATGCGAGTTCTCATTCGTCTGACAGCACCCTTTTTTTGCTTAGCAAGTTCACAAAGCATTGGGTAATAGCATTTAGCTAGAACTGCGTCTGTTGGTGTTGGATTACGCCGTCCCGCTAGAAAATTATTCACTTCCATAAAAACACCGCACTTACATAAGATAACCCTAAAAAGTACTAGTGAAAATGGAAGTCTTTTAGTTGCTTTATTGCCTGTTTTTCATTGTCCTAATTGCCAAAATTTGCTTTTCTATTGTATGAAAAGTGAAGTGGTCCCAGAAAACTGGACAGTCAGCTAAGGTGTATCCCAAACCTTTGAAGGGATACGTATCTAAAAAAATTAAGGTAAACAAAAGGAGTTAGAAAAATGGCAAAAAAAATTAGCGTAGAATTTTTAGGTAACAGTAAAATCACCGAGGTATATTTTTTTAATAAAGATATAGATGGGGTGTTGAAAGATTTTAAAGGTGAGAGCTTCAGTGCGTTCTTGGCGGTAACAGCCGATCACACAGAGTACTTTGGAAGAGGTTTTAGTCACGACTATGGTGATCTAAGTGTAAAGGTATTGTCTGGTGATGATATTTTATACAATGACTCAGTGTACCTTGACGAGTCCTATGAAAGTGCGACACCAGACGAAATAAAAGCAGAATTTTTAGAAAACAATGATATGGAGTATGATTCAGTTCTTTCGTACAACGATTTTAAGTGTGTGTCCCCAGATCGTTATATGCCAGACCTCTCAAAGTATAAAAAATGCATAGTTCGTCAAGTCGATCTTGATGGTTATAATGGACTCTCAACGTTAAATTTAACTGTTGCTGATGACTTCAAACTATCTGATCTTAAAGTAATAGTTGCGAATGGCGCGGATCATACAACAGCCCCGCGGACAGCTGACCTTATCACTAATATTTTTGGTGAAGACTTTCAGGCCGAGGTAATCGGAATAGAGTATAATGGTACAATACACTTAATCACGAATGAAACCTACAAAAGTGATTTAATCAATGAACCTTACACATTCATTGGGACCACAAGTTATACCGCTTACAATTATAATGGCGAGGAGTGGGAAGATGATCCGGACGTAAACATCTATGATCTTGGGGAACTTGGCGAAACTGAAGAATAAGCACGACACATAGCGTTGCTGAATGATACTAAACTTGGCTGAATAGTATTGCGCCTCCGCGATGCGATTAGAGAATAAAACAGAGTTCTCAATTAAGTTTGTCTTCTACTAAAAAGATTATTTGGAGCTTCATAGATGATAGAGTTTAACGTATATAAGCCAACGGCAGTTGGAGATCTATTCAATGTCGCCCCTGATAAGTCGCCATGGGAAAGCACAGAAAAATATGTCCGTAAAGGCAGTATCTGGGTGCCAAATCGAATTAAAACTCTGAACTCAAATGAGATTTTAAATCCAAAAAATCAGAAAGTAGACTCTTTTTTTGCAAAAGGCTCTGCGTCAAACCATGGGATCTACGTCATGTTTTTTGCAAAGCAAAAGATTTTTTATGTAGGTATTGCGGCACAGTACTCATACAAAAAAAATGGACAAATCAAAAAACTAAAATCTCCGGAGGGGATTTTGAAACGTTTGAGAAAGCATCGGCTTAAGTGTACGGGATCAAATGTTTGGTCGATTAATCATACGAACTCCCAACATAATGGGTGGAGGCGCTTTGCTCTCCAAAGATATCAAGAATATTTAGAAAAAGGTGTATACGACGTTTTAGAAGATTGCTTTATATCGATCATTAATTTTAAGTATCCTGAAATGCATTTAGATGATGACAAAGGTATTCTTGAGACTTTGGAAAATGACATCAATTGTCGTCAGGACATACTTGATATGTTTGGTACACCATACTCTTCCTTTACTCCTTTTGGTCATTCGAACCCGAATAAAGAACCAGTAGAGTGGAAATTTAATAGCTTAGCTTTTGACATTTGAAGTTATTTGAAACGACCCTCATTTCAGTCCATTAGAGTTCCAGATTGGCTTGAAAGTTTTTAGCAGCAAGTCTTATTATTCCGGAACTAAGCTGTAGCGTATTTTTCAGTTCCACCTGTCTTGGCCCCTATAACTGAGCCAGTATCTTTAGTATTTGTATTAAAGTATGGATTGCAGGAAATCTTGGATGTTGTAGCTTACTCTAAACAGCATAGAAACGCTCCAGGAGTGAGCAGCCGGGAAGAAGCGCCTGGCTGGGGACACAGCGCGTGCCGCGAACACCGATGAGGTCAAAGAGTTGCGCCGTGAAGCAAAAGTCGTCGCGGAACAGACGCTCGAACTGGGTCTGCTCAAAAAAAGCATGACAGGCGATGGGGGCGACCACGAATGAGATACCCTGCATCAGAGAAGTTGGAGATCATCCGGCTGGTCGATAAGGGCCAATGCCAAACCAAAAGCGCCTGATTATTACGTTACCCAGACAATGCGAAAGTTGCAGATACTTCAAATTGTTCCGGTGTGACGTCAGTTCGGTGCTGGCCGAGCAACGTCTCTCCGTTGCAGATAGGTGCAAGGTCTATCTTCACCCGATCCTCGGCTGCGCTGACGCGCCTTCTGATCTGGTCATCACTTTCCGTTCCATGAAAGGCGCTTAAACGGACATAGGAGAAGCTGAACAGTTGCAGAATATCCTCGCCTGTTGCGTCACGCAGAACTGACCATTGCCCTTTGGCAAATAAGGCACGGTTTTCGCCTGCATTAAAGCCGGTGTCCTTGACGATCAGCTCCGCGACGTTCGGCTGGCCAAGGGCGGCAAAGTCATGATCGGGGTCCAAGCGCATCCTCTGGGCCGTTCTTTTCCCGATACCAACATTTGCCCCGCGCATCGAGCATGTCGCGATATGTTTTACCCACCGATCCCTCAGGACATTTCCCCCGAAAACAGGCCCCGACCCAACCTGACCATTCCGGTACAGGCCAACATAAATCAGGCTGGGCGCTTGTTCGGCTGAAGCTTTAAAAAAGATCCCGTATAGGCCCGCGGCTTGGAAAGGTTCAGCATCAAGGTTCCGGCAGCTAAAGGCGGTGTCCATGAATGAAAGTGACGGCGCTGGTGGCACCTTGGGTAGGGCCGAAAAGAGCGTATGCGCCTCAAACCTGCGAATGATCACTTTGCTGGTGTCGTCTGTGTCAGCATCGGTCGGTTGCACCCGCTCTCGAAGTGCAGGCTTACTACGGCTTAGGTTTCTGACGATGCTGATTGGCTTTTGCTGGTCAAACTCGGCGTCAGTGTCGGGGGCATCTTCGTCAGCGTGTCGATAATTATCGATAACCGCAGGCGTTATTGCCTCGTTTGAATGGCCAAAAAGCTTCAGAGTTGACGACAAGGCTTTTAATGTGGCGGGCTTTGGTTCGTATCGATCCCTCAGTGCGGTGAGGAACGCGATAAGCTCTCCCCTGTCGCTATCAAAACTCACCTCCCACCCGCTGTTACTTTTACGGGCAACAGGCATCAACAAGCGTAAATACTTCGCAGGCCCTGTCTCGCTTAAGGAGCGCCAGCTGACCCACATCTTTTCAAAGTCATGGCTTACCGCGCCATCGGCTGTTATTTGATCCACGCATTCGGTGTTCGCCCACAGGTAAATGGCACTAGGACTAACCTTGTCATAAGCTTTCCGATCCACGCAAAGACCAACCCGTTTTCCTCTTGTTCTTCCGTCAATCCCAAGTGATCCCGCCACAACAACGCATTGCTCACTTCCAGCAGGCGTCCATAGCCGAGGTGACGCAAATATATTGCACGCTGTATGTTGATGAAGTTCCAGCAAGACTTTCTGCAAGACCTGCGTGGGCACCCCCCGCAAGTTTTTGACGGTCGTTGGAGAACAAAAATGATCCTCAAACAATGAGGTATCGGAAAGGACTTCATTCATGCTTCGGTTCACAGGTACACTACCTTTCAGATTACTTGCGCCGCGCCTGCTGTAACTTGAGACAGTGTTGTCAAACAAATCCTAACACGTCTCAAATTACCGCAATCACATAAACCTTGATGTTCCAACAGCTCATAACAACTTTGGCAACTTTTCATAATTCTCGGCCCCAAACATAATGCTCATCTAGAGATCTCATCTTGACCCATTCTAATTAATTCTTGATGGATCAGCACCATCGCCTCTGTATCTCTTTCACAATATTTTATTAGATCCGCGTACACCTCTTCTTTATTTGGACCGTCTTGAAGAGTTACTGCTTTCCACTCACTCGCCGCAGTCCCTCCATCTTTTATCGTTAAATCGCTATATGAATAACCAGGTACAATCGCCGGCAACACATCTTTGATAGAGTTACTACCCTTGAATGCAGGGTCCATAATCAGATCTTCATTGAATGGCTCCATCAGATCAATAACTCGACGATTTACTTCAAGTAAGAATTCTCGATATTTGGGGGCATATTCTGCCATCTCGGTGTTTCGGCTCATTTCAAAGCCTTTGTTCCAAACAATTATAGAGCCGTAACCATCGATATCCTGACTTAATTTTTCTAAAAGCCCGTCAATAGGATTGTCCTTTGCTATATGTAGATAATCGAAATGCTCTAATGACGCGTTTGGATCGCGTTTAATATGTAAAGAATATTGGAAAGGCACTTGTTGATAGGGAGCGGTATGGTTCCATAGAGGCACAGCATTCGACGAAGTTTCATAATCCAGATAGTAAATTGGATAGATAATCTTATCCAAAAACTTGTTAACTTCAGGCTTATTGATATACCGTCCGCCCAGCTCCTTGGCTTTCCAGTATTTCGCACTTCCATGCGACAACAGTGCGCCGTCTTTGATATCGCTGAGACGGGTTATATTGTTCTGCTTTAGCTTTTTCACCACACCGCTACCAACTTTTGGTAAGTGATAAATGCTATCCTCGTCTAAGTGAGGTTCCAGAGTTTTCCTGATATCCAACCATTCCTGAAAAGCGTTAGACGCTGCCATTGAGGGGTCCATATCAGGGATTTTTTTGGCGCTTATTACGGTTAGAGCCTTATCAATGTTCGATTTTGTTTTATCGATTATGCTCTCAACATTTTTTGTCACATCGGTAATAGAAACGAGCCTATTTGTATCGATCTGGCCGTCTCGGACATAGCTAGAGTTCACATGAGCAACTCTGTAAGTATGAACATCATAACCGGCACCCTTCAGAACAACACTTTGAAATGCTAGGTCCAACTCGTGTTCTGGTTTTACAGAAGAACTGCTCTTTATTTCAGTAAGAACATAGCCATTGGCGTCAGCTTCCAAAATATCTGTTATACAACTTAGCTCACCAAATTCATATTTGCCTTGAGAAACACACTGAGCGCCTTCTGCCCAAGCAGCTGATGTTCGAGCGGTCATGATGTTGTCATCACCAATAAATTCGATTTTTTTTGAGTCTGAGAAAAGTTGCTCTGCGAATGCTTCAAATTCGTAGCCTTCATCTAGCCAGTTTTTAGCTGAATGAGGTATGTTAGGTAGCTCAGTAGGGTCGTTCTTTTTCAGCCAAAGCCATGCTGGGTGACGGAGAAACAGCATATAATCTGATTTTGAAAGTGACATATGTAGGTTCAATCTATTTTTGACGTTAATCGGGGCTGTGAGCAGCCCCACTTGAGTGGTTCAGTTTGGAAGTTAGTGCATCGTTTCATTGCTGATTAAAGGATGCGTCCGGGTCGTCCAGTATCTCATTGGCGAAACGAATAGCGTCAGCCAACGAGGGGTGTGACATCTCTTGGAAGCTTTCTTCCCCGAAAGAAATAGTACTGATCACATCGAAATGCATACAGAACGATTGCTTTAGAGATTTGAGAAGCAGCTCATTTCCTAGCGTATGTGTTTCGAGATCCTCCAGTTCCATTTCAAATTCATCAAGCGCACTTAGCTTCTGAGGATCATATCCAGATATACCAAACGCCTCCAAGAACATGCAAAGCAACGTACAAATATCTAAGGTCCTATTCTCACCCATAAAATCGGGAAGTTCGAGTTTTTCAGATGATTGCCCTAGCAGTTTTTGGGTGGACGTGTGGTTGTTCAAATACCTGCTCGTATATTCCGGGTTTTCTTTTATCCATTCTAAAGATTGCTGATTGAAAAACTTATGAACCCTGCTTAATTGTGCCTGGTTTTGATCAAATTTCTCATACAAATCATCTAATTTGAGATCTACTAAGTCAACAATCCAAGGATCAGGGAGGGCTTGTGACCCAAAGAAATCTAGCTCATGCTCGCCGCTTTCTTCGTCGTATACCCACAGCCATACTCTTGAATGGGATTTTTCAAACTTAGCTTCTGGCAAGGAATATCGAATACCATCAACTTCTATCGCCATGATTGCTGCTTCAGCAAAGTCATATTCTTCGCAACCGACGGCACCGTCTCCGTAAGTAGCCTTTGAAGCCAGATCAGGACCTTCTGTTGTTCCTCCGTCAACAGAAACACAAACTAATTTTAACTCTGAGACTTTATTTTTATCGTCGCATGGTATCTCTACACTTATGATACCTTTTTCGAAATTGTGATATTCGATTATTGCAACTTCGCTTGAAGCTATATCTCTCTCTCGCGGTTGATAACCATCAATCCGAAAATCTCTCGGATCCTCGAATTCAATAAAGTCTTCGTCTTGTTCTGCTATCTTGTCAGCTTTCTCTTCGAAATAACTTTGATGGATCGTTTCGCCGGTAGACAATATACATTTGAATTCCGCTTGGTCATTATCTGAAAAGAAACCTTTGGACACATTTACGACATATCCACTGTGTTCAATTAAAAGGTCTTTGAGGCCAGGGCCGGTCTCTCTTGTCAGCGAGGAAATTTCTTCTAACTTTTCTTTTTCAATATAATAAACGTTACAGACAATACCTTTACCACCCATTTCAAATTTCATGACTTGCACTTTCTTAGTGTCATTTTAAGAGTTTGGGATATATTTCGACGTTATGAAATGTCAAGTGAGTCAATTTTTCCAGAAAAATTATGAGCCTCCGTCTCCTTGCCAAGGGCAACCGATACA
>DDCS01000185.1 GCA_002335345.1 Flavobacteriaceae bacterium UBA2000
CAAGTGGCAATACGACCCAATTATGGCCGGAGTCCTCACAATATTTTACCAAACTAAACCTATCGCCCTGTAACACCCCACCGACTCCAGTTGGTGCTGCGAATCAAACGTTTAATGAAGGCGCTACTATTGAGGACATTGTGGTTGATCCTAGCGATGTAATTTGGTTTGCCACAGAATCCGATGCCTTAAATAATACAAATCCATTAGCCCCAGGGACACTCCTTGATAATGCTACTTATTATGCCATACAAATTGTAGATGGTTGTCCGAGTCTACCACTGGCGGTTACGATTACAATTACTGTCCTGGGAATATCTGAATGGGCGGATGGAGTCATAAAAATTGCTCCAAACCCAGCTGCTAATGTGGTTAATTTCAGCGCTTCAAACTTCGTTCAGCATTTTAGTGTATTTAATAATATGGGTCAAATGCTTATAGAAGACTCCGTTCAAGGTTTTGAAGGGCGTATCGATGTTTCTTCCTTACCCAGTGGAGTATACTTTATTAAATTTTCCGGTAAAAAAGGTGAAAAAACACTTGCGCTGATGCGTCAGTAGATTTTTCTTCTCACCCTATTACTCGTGAGGGGTGTTATGATGATCTATCCTTGATCCGCTAATGGTCAAAAAAGACGGAGACAAACTTGCGTATGCCACGAAATAAAGTGTATATCGTTGCGGCAACACCAATAATCCCGAGGGGTAACACTACGTAAAGGGGAATTATATTTTTGTTGATAAAGGCAAAATTCAACAAGTAGGTACTTATTACTAAAAGTATTAAGCCAAAACCCAGTGTTTTGATGGCTTGAATGAGCACTGACTTTTTATTCATTGGAGTGTTTTTAAAGCTTCTCGCACACTGCCATGCGTCTTAATCAGGGCTATCGCATGTTCTCTGGTAATCTGACCAAAATCCATAAGCATAATAATACCGCGTTCTACGAGTTTATTATTGCTCAATTGCATGTCGATCATTTTATTGTCTTGCACACGCCCCAATTGGATCATCGTTGTCGTAGTAATCATATTGAGTATAAGTTTTTGCGCCGTACCTGCTTTGAGCCTAGTGCTTCCCGTAAGGAATTCTGGCCCCACATTAACCGCAATGGGAAAGTCAGCAATGGCCACGAGTGGACTTTCGGGGTTACAACTTATTCCTCCGGTTACAATTCCGTGCGATTTACACAGGTTAAGTCCCTCCACAACATAGGGGGTGCGCCCTGAGGCAGCGATACCGATAACAACATCATTTTTGGAAATTCCACAATTTTGTAAATCAATCCATGCCTGGGTCGTACTGTCTTCAGCAAATTCTACGGCCTTTCTAATTGCGCCATCACCACCAGCGATTAGCCCAATAACTAAATCGTGCGGCACGCCAAAAGTGGGTGGACATTCACTGGCATCAAGTATGCCTAAACGGCCACTTGTTCCTGCGCCGATGTAGAATAGCCGCCCGCCTTGCCTCATTTTTTCAACAATAACTGTGACGATCGCTTGAATCTCAGGGATAACCGCATTGACGGCCAAGGGGACCTTTTGGTCCTCTTCATTCATTAAATAAAGGAGCTCCGAAATAGATTTTTTTTCTAAATCTCTATGGAGTGAATCGGACTCGGTAGTGCTGGTTGGCGACAAAACAATGGTTTAGTGTCATGAAGATAGTCAAACCTTATTCAAACTAAAAGCTTAGCCAAGTAATTTATTCTACGACGATACTATCGCGATACTCTTGAACCAAAGCAAAATAACCCAAGGCATAATTATCAGGATTATTTACATTGTTGTAATTATTATTGTTGTCAATATCGGTGGCATTAATCAAATTTCCTCTTACCGAAACCGCAGGGGAGGCAAACGGGCCAAAACCGCCTTCATTTTGTTCGCGCAGGAGATTCATATAATTAAAAAAGTCTCGATCAATTCCCATGATACTGACCGTTAGGACCTCTCCTGGATTAAATTCCTCATCGTAAAAATAGGAGAACGCAAACTGCTGTCCATCGTAAAAGGCGTCTTCAGAGGCAAAAAAGTCTCCATTTCCGTAATCAAATAAATAAAAGTCTTGTCGGTCTCCGACGTCTGAATATTTAATGAGCAGCTCTGTCGATTCCTCCGAAAATAAACTGCCATCTCCAATAGTTAATTGGTCAATAGGCACAGAGTATTGCATGCGAGATTCAGCGACATAAAGCTCGCCCTGGTAATCAATTTGCAGAAACCAGCGATCTCGAGCGAGTTCTTGTGTCGAAAACACTTGCTGGTAAATACCAGATCCGGGTTCGGTTTCATCGAGGACCTGATCCGTATTATTACCCGGGTTATCCAGATTACTCATGGTCATTTGGTCAACAGAAATGGGCGAAATTTCTCCAAAAAAGTCACTTGTTTGACGTACTTCTATCGAGACCAGTGTCGTGCTCTCTGAGGTGTCAATCCGAACTAAAGCATCTACGATAAGCTTAGGCGCTTGACTGGGGAGATCCACGGTAATTACTTCTTGACATGAAGTCCATAGAAGTGAGAAAATAGATAATGTAAAAATTAATCGCTTCATGGCCTAGAATTTAAAGTTATAAGTAACCGCTGGAACGAGTCCGAAAATCGAAGTGCGTACCGCTTCGTTCGCTCCAGTATCCGCATTTTGCCTAAAATTTATTGACGCGGCATTCTGCCTGTTGTAGAGGTTGTAAATACTAAACCCATTCACTTTGGTAGGTTGTATTTGTTTTGCGTTTTGGGGTATAGGTTGCCGAAAGATCAAGTCTG
>DDCS01000150.1 GCA_002335345.1 Flavobacteriaceae bacterium UBA2000
CGATCATAGACATTCATGGTAAAAATAGGGGTGATGACAGCAAAAATATTGATCAACAATGCACCCAAGAATACATCACGGTAAAGTGACTTTTGTTCAAAGAAAGCCGACCAAAACCAATGCCGTCCCTTCCGTGCAATATCCGCATTTTCAGAAATTTGATGCTGCAAACGAAAGCGTGGGCGTGAGAAAATAACACGATTTTCGAATTCCTCGACCAGCTCTGCAAACTTCATTTTAATTTCGCCCTGGCCGGTTTCCGGCATTAATACTGTGGCTGTTTTTTTAACTTGATCAATACTCAATAACACGCAAGCGCGATTATTTTTTAAGAGCAATACTGCGGGCATTAATTTTGCATTAATTTGTTTTAAGCTCATCTTGACGATACGCGTGGCAAATCCTGCGCGGGCGGCCGCGCGACTAAAGAGTGACGGCGTTAATTGTTCCTTAATCGGTAAGCCAGCTAATAACACCGAGTGGGTCATCGAGCGGCCATGCAGGCGCGTGAGCTCAACTAAACAATCTAACAGAGGATCGACACGATCATTCATCTATAAGACCTTCTTAATTTTTGCTTCTTTATGGGCATTCACCTCCCCTAGTGCGGGGCCTGTCAATCCATCAAATTCAAGTTCTTGTAACGCCTTCATCTCCTGTGGCGTAAGTACCCCTTCCGCAATAGCAATGGCGCCAATACTGTGCGCCATTTGGACTAGGCCTTTAACAAATGAGGAATTGCCTTTATTCTTGTCAATATCCCGGGTAAAACTAGCATCGACTTTTAAATAATCGACACCCGCATCGTGCAATAAATCAATTTGATCAAAACGTCGACCGAAATGCTCGATACCCACCTTGACATTAAAGGGCTTCAAAAAATTAATCAGTTGCGTAAAGTCTTTCAGGTATTTAAAGACACTTTTTTCCAGCACTTCAATCCAGAGCATGGAAGCCTCATGGGGGTGTTTTTGTAATAGCTCTTTTAGTTGGCCCAAGAAGATTTTCGAGCGCATCGATTTTTCCGAGATATTCACCGCAAAGCCAGGTGTTTTCGTATCCTGCTGCAGATGCCTGATTGCCAATGAGATGGCTGCGAGATCGACCTCACCTTGAATATTCAAACGCTCCGCGATGGGGTAATACTGTCCTGAAGGAATCCATGCTGCCGTTGCAGATGGTTTAATTCGTAACGGTCCTTCACGGTGAATTAGTTTCTTTTTAAAGGTTCCAACCGGAAAAGCGAGCTGTAACATCCAATCATTTTTAATGGCATCAAGAATAAGTTTTTTCCAGCCTACCATGGTTTTAGGAATATTCGGATTCACCGGATCTTTTTGCATGACAACCGCATTTTTACCCAATTTTTGAGCCTCTGCGATAGCCTTATCAATGCTGCGTAACAAATCTGACAGCTCAATATTTTTACGGTAACTGGACATACCAATCGCCGCACATTTGCCTGGTTTTGCATATTTTCCTAAATTCTTGGTAACCGATTTCATTAATTTATTTGCAATCTCGAGCGGTTTTTCATGCGAGACTAATAACGCAAAGTCAGAGCCATTGAGTCGGCCTGCCAGGCTATCTTGCATGCTACGTGATAGCCTATCGATATCTTGGCCAATATTGGCAATTGCCGCATCCAAATCGCGCCTACCGGCCGCCTTATTTAAGGCAGCTAAATCGCTTAAACGTAAAATCAAAAAATGTCCGAATGCCGTTTCCTCCGTATGAATCGCCTCTTTTAACTGCGTCATGAAAGAATCTCGGTTGGGCAAGCCGGAGATGCTGTCAAAATTTGCCTCACGACGGAAAATTTCAAGCCGACGTGCCTCTTCCGCAAACATTTCACGCAACCGTTTGACCGTTAAATTCATGGCATTTGCTAAATGTTTCAGTTCTGGCACATTAGGCACAGGTATCGAAATAAACCTTTTCTTGGTTATCGCGTTGGCTTGATTCACTACTTGGTCGAGCGGTTTTTTAATACGTCGAATAATTAAATAGCCCAGTAACATGCCGAGCAATGCCGTTAACGTCATGGTAAGCGCCATTTTGATAGAGCTCGACCACAAAGACCGATACGCGTATGCACTCTGACTCTCCAATGATACTGAACCTAACTGTGTCCAGCCATCGGCAACCTTGGCATTCCCCGCCGGAATAATAATGGGAAAGAGATTCTGAAACCAAGTCGGCACATCGGCAATTTCATCCGTTGCTATCTTTTCTAAGATAACCTTGTCCGCAGGATCAGTAAAACGCACCACTTTATAATTACCACTATCAAACTGCGCAGCCATGGCCAATTCAATTTTCGTCGCATCGCTGGTCATGCTTAATGTCAATGCCAACGCCGATGCGTTATCCTGATTTTTGACGCGCAATTGTTCAACCAAGTAATCTCGGGTACTTAAGGTGGATGAAGTAATGCTTCCAATTAGCGCCATGATGGAGCTGATTAAGATCGCAAGTAACAGCTGTCGGTAAAGTGACATTTTTTATCCTTATTATTCGGTTTTCACCTAGTAGAAAAAT